>JAHEBE010000152.1 GCA_024642365.1 Algoriphagus sp. | reverse complement strand
TGATAAATGCGCCGACACTTTTTCCGGAATCCCGGATGACCTGAATTGCATCTAGAGCATAACGCTTTCCTGCAGATTCGTCATTGCTTTTGTATTTGCCTAAATAGGTGTCAGGAATTGGTGCTTTTAGGATCGAGCTTTTTTGGCCAAATCCTTTTTTATTATTGAATTTATAATCGCTGATATCAATCGAAATCTGAGTATTGCCATGATAACCATGCTCCATTACAAGCACATTCGGATTTCGAGTATGTGCAAAGGCCAATCGCATGGCCAAATCACTCGCTGCGCTTCCTGAATTCACAAAATAAATCTTATTTAAAGAAGATGGGAATTTTGACAGGAGCTTTTCAGAATAATCTGCCAGCAAATCATACAAGTATCGGGTATTAGTGTTCAATTTTGCGAGTTGCCGCTGACCGGCATCGACTACTTTAGGATGGTTATGCCCGACATGGGGAATATTATTGTATGCATCTAATATGGCGTTTCCTTCTCGATCATACATGTACTGAAAGGCCGCTCCAATGACAGAAATTGGTCTTTTATAACTAATAGAAAGCAATGGGCTAATGTGCTGATATCTTCTTTTTAGTTGAGATTCAAGGCTTGGAACTTCGGAAATTGGGAAATTAAGTGCTTGCTTGAAATGGTTAGAAGCGCCAAGCGGGTTGATGGCGACCCATTTTCGAAGTGTGTCCCAGGCAGCTTTTTCACTGATAGATGCATAGCTGTTTTCGGGATTTACTTTTCTCGATCTAGCCGATTGGCATACGCTAATACAAAGCCTCGCCGCAATTAAATAGTAGAGAATTTCAAGTTCTTTGGACTCCAGAGGAATAATTTCATGATATCCTTTCAAGAAATCTGAGGTCCACTCCAAAGGATTTTCCTTGTCATAACAACTATAAGTCAGCGCTACAGCCACCTCGTTGATTAAAGGAGAATAAGTCAAATCGCCGAAATCAATTATCCCTGAAACGATCTCATTTTGGACCAAAATATTCCATTCGTTAGCATCTGCATGAATGATTTGCTTTCGAAGTTGGGGAAGGAGGGGAGTTACATTTTCTTCGTATTGGAGGAAAAAATAGCGGACAAGATTCTGGTCTCTTGGATTTTCGATATCTGAAATCAGTGGCTTATTGAGATGGAGAAATTGAATATCCCAATCTAAGTTTCTTGCTTTTAGGGTATAATTTTTAAATGACTGAAGAGAGCGATCCAATTCTCCCAAAAATCCGCCTAGTGAAGCATAGGTTTGTTTTAATCTTTGGTCAGCCCCCAAAAATTCTCCGGAGAGAAAAGTCAATAAGCGGCAAATCGTCTTTTTGCCTTGTATTTCTGCAATGAAAAGATGTTTTCCTTCATGATCTGCAATAGGATTGGGATATTTTCCGCTGCCTATTTTATTCAAATGAATTAGCCCTTCAGTTTCTGCTTGAATGATATCGACTAATTCCTGATCGAATGGGTAAGTTTTAAAAATGTATTTTACTCCTTGATCTTCAACCGCATAATTGATATTGAAATAACCTATTAGCTTTTCAATTTTAGGCTCCTTGAACTGATAATGGGCTTGAAGAATTCTTTTTAAATCTATCATAAACGAAATGACTGAACCTCCGGATTTTTGGATTAAATGGCAATTGAAAAGCAATATCCCAAATTCCTACTCCAATTAAAATTCAAAAATAAAATCCTTAAGCAACTTTAGTCATTAAGATGATTCCTGTCGACCAGTTCATTTTGACCAAGTGGAAGTTGGATTTGCTTTCAAGGAGTTTGACGAGTTTTTCAGCTTTTTCTGCATGACCTTCAGGCCAGTTGGATTGGGGGTCCATGTCGTCAATCACATAAATTCCTCCGATTTTTAGAAGTGCCAAAGTCTCCTCTAATTCGGAATATTTTCCTGGCCAAGCATCAGCAAAAATCAGGTCGAATGCTTCGCCAGAATAATTTTTGATCCAGGAACTTCCATCCTCACAAAGAATGCTGACCCTATGATCCAGTCCAAACCATTCAGAAACTATTTTGGTCAAACTTGGGTCATTATCAATCGAAATCAATTGAGATGAATCATCCATTCCGTCCACCATCCAGGCCAGCGAGAGGCCGATACCCGTACCAATCTCCAAGAAATTCCCAGCAGCTTTGCTGCTTACCAGTACTTTCAGCAAGGTGCCGATATAAATATCTGACGGCATGGTAAATCCAATTTCTTTTGACTTTGCCTGAATGATTGGGTATATCAAAGGAGGATTAATGGAATTAGCTTGGTTCATAACTGTTGGATAAAAGGGTTAAAAAAAACCTGATTGGCATTTCAATCAGGTTTTTAATTTGAAAAGCTTAGTAAGTATACTTGACGTAAACTTTTCGCCACAAAGTTTGATTGTCCGCGGCGATCAATGGTCCTGAAGAATCATCAGCCATCGAACGCATCATTTCTACTTTTGGGTAGGCCTGCTGTGGAGCTTCCAAAGAAACTCGATGAACTCGTATGGTTTTAATTCCTAGCGTTTGCGCAATTAACATGGCTCTACTCTCTGCATTTTTCAGTGCTTCAACCAGCATTGCGTCTTCTAGTGAATTTTTTGTCGCTTCCGCTACCTGGAAATGTAGATTGAAACTCATATCGCCTGCATCTTGAATTGATTCTACGATTTTTTGTAGGTCTTCATTTTTACTGGTTGTGACGATTCGAAGGCTTTGACGTGCCACATAACCACTATCTCTGGAGATGCCACTTCTATACACGCGATTAATATCCACGGCGTAATTATCTGCGATCAATTTGTAATCCTTGATTTTAGCTTTCTTTAGCTCGTCTGCCAATGTTTTTGTTTTGCGGTTCAAAACCTCAACGGCTGATACTACTTTCATGGATTTTTCCTCCAACTCAATCATGAAGACTGCTTCGTCCGAAGGTACTTTTCGTATGGAGATACCCTCAATTTCTATCAAAGGGATTTTTAAATCTTCTTGAGCAAACGCTGCAAAACTCATCGAAATGAATAGGGCTGTTAAGATCTTTTTCATGTGAATACTTTTTGGTTTTGTTCCTTGGGTTCAAAAGTGAAGCCAGAATCCCCGATGTTTTTGAGATTTAATCCCAGAGGCTCTTAAAATAACTTAAATTCCCTTTTTCAGTTTATTTCCAATCCAAGACTTCAATGTTGTTAAGTTCTGGTCCTCCACCTCGTTTTGCCGATCCTGCTACTACGTACAATTTTCCTTTAAAATAAATTAGACCAGTGCCATGTCGCCCCTGATTCAATGAGGGGAGATTAGACCATTCTCCTGTTTTGGTGTTGAGCATTTCCACTTCCGAATGAGAGAGTTCTTGGGTATTACTTTCCCCATTCATGACGATTAGAAACTCTTTGTGGCCGATCGAAGAACTTCCGCCTTTTGGAGTAGGAAGTCCGTTTTTCTCGGTCTCCCAGGTTCCATTGTTGAAGTCATAATAATCCACTTCTGAGATCGTCAGGTCAAGAACTTTGCCGATTGCTGCATGAGACGTCCTGCCTCCAGCGACATAAACTCGGTCCCCTACGAGTGCTGCGCCAAAGTGGTCTCTTGGTCGAGGAGCATCAGGAAGTACTTTCCAAGTATTTGTTTTTGGATCATATTCATCAAACCATGCAACATGACCATCATAATGTCCATCCAAAATTCCACAGACTAGGTAGATTTTTCCATTTCTGGAAAAGACACCAACAGAACCTCGGAGCCTTTCAGCAGGAATCTTTGGTCCATTTCTCCACGTATTGGTTTTTGGGTTGAAAATCAGAAAGTTTTCAATAGGCTTCTCATGGGGATAGCCACCTGTGAATGCACCAATTACATAGATTTCATTCTCAAATGCTAACCCTTGAAAATGGTGGAAATTCATAGGGACATCAGCGAGTTTTTTCCAGGTATTTGTCTTGGGGTCAAACTCTTCCACAGGTCGATCTGCGCGGCCACCCAAAGCATAAAATTTACCATTCAATTCCACAAATGAATTTTCATGCCTTGGCGAGGCTTCATTTGTTGTTTGAAGTTCTTTCCATTCGTTTTGCTGGGCAAAGCATTCAATGGAAAAAAGGAGAAGAAAGAGCAGGAGGGAGGTTTTCATAGCTAGGAGATTTTAAACAAAGTACAAAAAATCAAGCAGGCCTAAAACCAAAAAAGACCATTTGGTTAAATGGTCTTTTTTAACGGTTATAATATTTGAGATTTCCATTTCTAAAATCTATCAATTCCTATTTACCGAAATCAAGAATGTCTCGAATCTTATTGATATCAGTCATATCTTCTTTGATTGCAGCACCATTGCTTTCAGAAATCTTCGCTCGGATATCAGATAGATTTGCGATATAACCATCCAAAGCCGCTAGGATATTTTCTTTGTTCTCAGTTAAAATCGGAGCCCACATCGCAGGGCTGGATTTTGCAAGTCGTACCGTAGAGGCAAAACCAGACCCAGCCATATCGAAGATGTTTTTGTCATTCTCCATTTTCTGCAAAACAGTTTTTCCAAGCATAAAGGAGGAAATATGGGACAAATGAGATACAAATGCCAAATGGCGATCGTGCTCCACCGGATCCATAAATCGCAATTTGAGGTTTAATGCTTCGAATAACTCATATGCTTTTTCCTTCAAGTGTAAGTCTGTTTTCTCCATCTCACAAAGGATCATCACTTTCCGATCGAGAAGATCAGCAAAAGCAGCTTTAGGTCCTGAGTATTCTGTTCCTGCAATTGGGTGGCAGGCCAAGTATTGCGCTCGTTTAGGATGGTTCTCCACTAGCTTGCAAAGCTTAGATTTGGTTGAGCCAAGGTCTATAACGAGTGTTTCTTCACTGATTTGCCCAAGTGTTTTTTCTAATAGACCTCCTAAAGAATCAGCAGGTGTCGCAAGGATTACGATATCGGTATCTGGATCAGGGCTTTCTTGTATCGCTGTCACTATCCCAAAAGTCAAGGCGTCTTTTTGGTTTTGCTCGGAAATATCACTTCCTGTAATTTTCAGTTCAGGGAATTTTTTTCTGGCTCCTAGACCAAACGAGCCTCCTAAAAGACCGAGACCTACGATGTGTATTTTCTTCATAGTAATTAAGGTTTGATTCGATTTATTGCTTCCAGTATTTTGAATTCAGGCATGCAGAGAGAGATTCGAACATAGCCCTCACCATTTGGCCCAAATATTTTACCTGGAGTGATGAATATATTTTTTTCGTATAGCAGCTCATCCACGAGTGAATCAGCAGTTTTCCCCTCGGGGACCTTACACCAGACAAATAATCCGGCGGCTTCTTTTTTATAGGTGAGGTTGAGCTTTTCGGCGAGTTTCCAGACTAATTTTCTTCGATTTTGATACTGTTCATCCAAGTCCGAAAACCATGATTTGCCAAGATTTAAAGCTGTAATTGCCCCTTTTTGAATTCCCAGAAACATCCCTGAGTCCATATTGCTTTTGACTTTCAAAACTTCGGCGATCCAATCTTCTCTTCCAGCTAGCATTCCAACACGCCATCCTGGCATATTGAAAGTTTTGCTTAGGGAGTTCAATTCCAATGCGACTTCCTCCCCACCGGGGATAGCTAAAATGCTAATTGGATCAGGATTTAGGATATGGCTGTATGGATTGTCATGGAGCAAGATTATGTGATGCCGCTTTGCAAATTCTACTAATTCCCTTAAAATCTGAATACTTCCAGGAGCACCGGTTGGCATATGCGGATAGTTGATCCACATGATTTTTACCCGGGAGAGGTCAGATTTTTCTAATTCTTCAAGATTGGGTCTTCCTTTCTTTTCCAGATCCAAGCTGTAAAAAACCGGTTCGGCACCGAGTAGTTTAGTGACAGCTGCATAAGTGGGATATCCAGGATCAGGAATCAATACCTGATCTCCCGGATTCAGAAATGTCATGCTTAAGTGCATGATTCCTTCCTTGGAACCCATCAGCGGAAGAATTTCTTTTGATGGGTTGAGTTGGACGCCAAATTCCCGGAGGTAAAATTCCGCCATAGAAATCCGCAATTCTGGGATCCCCTGATAGTTTTGATATCCGTGCGCCTTTTGATTTTCGGCAGTACTTCGTAACCCTTCTATCACCGAACGATCGGGAGAAAGGTCTGGACTACCAATGCCAAGATTAATCACAGGTTTCCCATCTGCGATGAGTTGATTTACTTCTCGAAGCTTGGCGGAGAAATAATACTCTTCAACTGTTTTTACACGATCTGCAAATCCCTTCATTGCTTTCTGCTCATATATTCCCCAAAAATTTTGACTTCACCGAAGTGGAGTTGACTTAAGTCCATGGCTTCTTGAAAGGACTTGTAATCTTGAAATTCTGCATCCATAAAGAATGCATATTCCCATGGCTTGTCGATTACAGGGATTGATTGAATTTTACTCAAATCAAGCCCTTTTTCATAAAGCATGGTTAATAATTTTGATAAGCCGCCCGGCTGATTTTTGATTGTGATTTTAAAGGAAGCTTTGTTGGGTCTGCCAATAGGGTCGGTTTTCCTTTTTTGTAAAATTATGAATCGAGTGAAATTATCTTTGACAGTTTGAATGTCACGGGCTAAAATCTCTAATCCATAAATCTCAGCTGCTATTTCACTAGCTATTGCCGCGGTTCCTTTTAGATTTTGATCAGCAATTCGTCGTGCAACTGAGGCTGTGTCGATGTCATCTTTTTGCTCTATTTGTGTGTGTTTTGCCAAAAAAGTCTTGCATTGTAGCAAGGCCATTGGATGAGAAGCTACTAGTTTAATGTCAGCTATTTTTTGGCCAGGCAAAGCCATGAATTGATGCGAAATTGGCAAATAATACTCATCCCTGATCCAAAGATCATACCGGTCGATCAGGTCGTAATTGGGTAAAATAGCTCCTGCAATTGAGTTTTCAATTGCCATGACTCCAAATTCAGCTTCGCCAATTGCTACTGCTTTGGCCACCGGCTCAAAAGTCTGAAATGTGAGAATTTCAGAGTCATTTCCAAAATGACGAATGGCTACCTGATGGTGAAAGGAACCTGGGATTCCTTGAATTGCTATTTTGTTTCCGCTCATGCGAGTTTCTCGGTTGAGATTCCAGCTAAATTACAATGCTTCCAAAAACTTGGATATGACTTATTGACTACCGAGGGGTCTTCAAAAAGTACTTCTGTTTTTGTAGCTAATGGCATGAAAGCCATTGCCATGCGATGGTCCTCATAGGTGTGAATTTGCACTTGATGTGGCATAGTGACAGAAGGAATTACCTGAAATACGTCTGTTTCGATTTCTTTAAATT
>JAHEBE010000480.1 GCA_024642365.1 Algoriphagus sp. | reverse complement strand
ACTGATATCTTCAGCCAGTAAAAGCGCTTTGGCCGCATTGATCAAGCCGGCATAGTGATGGTAGATGCTGTCGGACCATCGACTCTCTTTCAAGGCCTCTTGACCTAATTCCAATTTTTCCAAGGCCTCCAAAAGTAACGTCGCAACCAAGTCGATGACTACGCCCGCGCATTCGCCGACACCAACCGCCACCTCATAAGCTTCCTCATGTCCCCAATCCACCTGATCAGCTGGAGAAGTGGTGCTTCCATCACTAAGTTCTTTTAATAACTCGTAGAAATAAAGCTGGCCTTGCTGATCGTAATAGTCAAGAAAAGCCTTTCCTCCAGAATTTTTTTCAAAATCATCCAGCAAAACTCGCAAGGCTTGGGGACCTCTACGGCTGGGGACTTTCGTTACTTTATCAGCAAATCGCCCATTTCCATCACCAAGATTTCCACCACCTAGCAAAACTTGGAGTGCGGGAATAACGACTTTCCCGACTTTCATGGACATTCCTTGAAAACCGATATGAGCCATATTATGCTGCCCACAGGCATTCATACAGCCGGATATTTTGATTACCAACTCTTGATTTTTGAGGTATTGTGGATATTCCTCCAAGATCACTTTCTCAAGTTCAGCTGCTATTCCGGTAGAGCTTGCAATCCCCAAATTACAAGTATCGGTACCTGGGCATGCGGTAATATCTCCAAGGGAATTATATCCGCGAGAGGCCAGTCCGATTTTCTTCAGTTCTTGAAAGAAAAAAGGTGCAAGATCTTCACGAACATCTCGGATCAGAAAGTTTTGTCGAAGCGTAAAGCGGATTTCATCATTCGCATAATTTTTCACCAAATCTGCCAAGGCCCTTGCCTGATCGATGTAAAAATCTCCCAAGGGAACTTTCACTCCAATAGAAACATATCCAGACTGTTTTTGCGGAAGCACATTTGTCACTTTCCAAAGCTCAAAATCAAGACCCAACTCGCCTTCCAATGTTGGATTCTCAGGATTCGGTAAGCTTTGGGCCGCCTCATAACTTGAAAAATCAATCGGATAATGCTGGTAAGGCAAGGCAAGTTTCTCCGCCTCCACTAATTCAAGGAAAGCATCCAAGCCCAGATCTTTCACCAAGAATTTCATCCGTGCCTTATTTCTTCTCGCCCGCTCTCCGTATCGATCAAAAATTCGCAAGACCGCTTCGATGTAGGGAATCAAAAGGTCCGTTTCCAAAAATTCAAAAACCACGTCCGCATGACGAGGCTGAGAACCCAAACCTCCTCCGATCAGCACTTTGAACCCACGAACTTTTCGACCTTGAATTTCTTTGATCTTTGGAATAAAGCCCAAATCATGCAGGTAGCTTAGCGCCGAATCATCATCGGAAGAGGAGAAAGCCATTTTGAATTTTCTTCCCATTTCCTGGCAAACAGGATTTCTCAGAAAATAGCGATAAGTAGCTTCAGCATAGGGAGTGACATCAAATGGTTCATTGGGATCGATGCCGGCAGTTTCGGAGGCCGTCACATTTCTAACCGTATTACCACAAGCCTCCCGTAAGGTGACATCATCACGCTCCAGTTCGGCCCAGAGCTCGGGCGTTCGGTCCAAACTCACGTAATGGATCTGAATATCCTGCCGTGTGGTAATATGCAATCGGCCGGTAGAATATTCCTCAGAAACCGCACAGATTCGTTTCAATTGCGGAGAAGTAACGCGTCCGTAGGGGAGTTTGATACGGATCATTTGAACCCCGGGCTGACGCTGCCCATACACTCCTCGAGCCAATCGCAGACTGCGAAATTTTTCTTCGTCGATTTTCCCTTCTTTGAACTGCGCAATCTTCCGCTCCAGTTCGAGAATATCGCGCTCCACGATGGGGTTTTCCAGTTCGGTTCGAAAGCTTTGCATAGGTTTAATAGGTTAATTCCCGATAGGGATAATAGGTTAATAGATTTGAAGAAAAGCCAAGACCATGGACTTGGCTAATTTTTAATTTATAATTCGAGGTTCAGCGTTCTACATTCAAATTTTTAAAATATC
>JAHEBE010000151.1 GCA_024642365.1 Algoriphagus sp. | reverse complement strand
GGTTTTGTCTATTTGATCTCGCAGTACAACCATTTCAAAGACCAAGAAGCCATCTATTTGGCAATGCTAAAATTGGAAAGTCAACGCGCCTTGAGAATGGAAAGGGATTTAAAATCTTTTGATTCTGGGGTAGAATTTCTAAATAAAACCCACCCATTTTCTAATGACTTAGACTTATTTGGCGATCATTCGTTATTTCAATTGCTTAACCATACGGTTTCAAAAGAAGGCAAAAGTAAGCTCGCGAGCCAGATGACTACAGTTTTTGACCTGAAGAAAGCTGCTAATATTCGGGATGGGATTGACGAATTGGCAGGTAAGTCCTCTTTTCTTGGAGCAATGGAAGCTATAGGACTTGCCTTTTATCGAGATGAGAAATCTATTCATTCCTGGACCAAATGGCTACAAAAAGAGGAGGCGAAAAAATCTTGGATTTTACCCTTTGCCTTTTTAGGTCCTATTGGAGGTATAGTACTTACTGTTCTTGCCAATCTCGGATTAATTCATTCCGGATTTTATGGTATTTGGGTATTCATCGGGATGGCAATTTTAGCCGTTGTTTTTAAATCTCTAAATTTAGCTGGTGAGGAAATCCCTTCTCGAAATCAGCTCAAAACTTATCGTTATTGGCTCTCAGAGTTAGAAAAGCAGGAGTTCCAAAGTAGTGAATTAAAAAAAGCTAGTCTGGGGATTTCAGGAGCTTCGCCGAATCCCTCCTTGCTTTTAGAAGAATTGGACCGCCTTGGACTATGGATTCAAAACCGAATGAATCTTCTTTACATCCCGATTAACTTGTTTTTTTGGACTGACTTGCTGCTCTATATTCGATTGCAATCTTGGAAGGAGAAGTATGGTAAGCTAGCTTCAGAATTTCCGATGCAGTTAGCAACTTGGGAAGTTTTGGTCTCCTTGGGGGCATTTCAGCATGAATTAGGAGGAAAAGGCAAAGTGATTCCCTTGGAAAATGGAATAGAAGGTACAGAAATAGTTCATCCACTTCTTAAACCAAACGTCGCTATTCCAAACGATTTCAAGCAAGATGCTGCTTCTGGAATCATTTTATTGACAGGAGCAAATATGAGTGGAAAAACTACTTTTATGCGGACACTTGGAATTAATTGTGTCTTGGTAAATCTAGGATTGAGACCATATGCAAAGGAGTTTGGAATGGCGGAATTTCAGCTGTACACGAGTATGCGAAATACGGATAATCTTGGGGAAAGCGTCAGTTCGTTTTATGCAGAATTGAGTCGAATAAAAAAATTAATTGATCGAATAGAAGCTGGTGAGGAGGTGTTTTTTCTACTAGATGAAATATTGAAAGGCACCAATACTGAAGATCGGATTTCAGGTTCTGAAGCCTTGATTAAACAGGTAATCGAGACAAAAGCGATTGGGATCATTAGTACCCATGATATTGAACTGGCAGCGCTGGAATCTCAGATCCCAAAGGTTAAAAACTTCAGCTTCCATTCGGAGATTCATGACCAGTCAATCGATTTTGATTACAAATTAAAACCCGGTGCATGCCCGAGTTTCAATGCTCATAAATTGATGGAGTTGATGGGAATCCGCTTTCAAAGCTAGCTCAGGTTTTTCCTTAGCTTAGATTCTCTTATTTTTGAGCAATCGATTTTCTATGGGGACGAATTCAAAAATTTTAGGAGTGCTTGGTGGAGGCCAATTAGGTCGTATGCTAATCCAATCAGCCATCAATTACAATCAAGATATCCACATTTTAGATCCGGATTCCAATGCGCCTTGCAAGGATTTGGCCCAAAAGTTTGTAGTGGGATCCTTGAAAGATTTTGACACCGTTTATGCCTTTGGGCAAAATTGCGATGTAATTACTGTTGAGATTGAAAGTGTGAATACAGAAGCACTTGAAAAATTGGCAAAGGAAGGTAAGCAAGTATATCCACAGCCTCACATCCTCCGACTTATTCAAGATAAGCGAGCTCAAAAGGAGTTTTATAAGGCAAATGGTATCCCCACAGCCGAATTTATTCTTACAGAAAATAAAGCAGAGGTAATTCAGAATTCAGATTTTTTACCTGCTGTGAATAAACTTGGGAAAGAAGGTTATGATGGTAGAGGAGTACAAATACTCCGGTCAAAGTCCGATTTAGACCAAGCGTTTGATGCGCCGGGGCTGTTAGAAAAATTGATAGAGTTTGAACGCGAGATTGCAGTCACCGTGGCTCGAAATGCCCAAGGGGACTTGGAGGTATATCCAAGTGTTGAATGCGCTTTTCATCCGACTGCCAATCTTGTGGAATTTCTTTTTGCTCCAGCAGATATCAGTCAAGAAATGGAAGAAAAGGCAAGTAGAATTGCTAAGGATGTTATCTTGAAATTGGATATGGTAGGAATTTTGGCTGTGGAACTATTTGTTACCAGAGATGGCGAAGTTTTGGTAAATGAAATTGCTCCCAGACCCCATAACAGTGGGCACCATTCCATTGAGGCAAATTTCACCTCTCAATTTGAACAACATCTCCGGTCAGTAATGAATTGGCCACTTGGAAACACGGAGCTTCGCTGTCCAGCTGCCATGATCAATTTATTGGGAGAAGAAGGCTTTACCGGACCTGTTTTGATAGAAGGAAAGGAAGAAGCAATGGCTGAAAAAGGAGTTTATATCCATCTATATGGTAAAAAAATAACGAAACCATTTCGAAAGATGGGCCATGTAACTTTGCTTGATGACAATGTGGACAACCTGAAGAAAAGAGCTCAACGAATAAAAGAATTAATAAAAATAAAATCAACGCTATGAAACCACAAGTAGGAATAATCATGGGAAGTCAATCTGATCTGCCAGTAATGGCTGAGGCGGCAGAGTTTTTAGAAGAGCTTGGGATTTCATATGAGTTGACAGTAGTTTCTGCGCACCGCACACCTCAACGAATGATTGAATATGCAGAATCAGCACGTGATCGAGGACTTAAGGTAATCGTAGCCGGAGCGGGTGGGGCAGCACACTTACCAGGAATGGTCGCATCACTTACAAGTTTGCCGGTTGTAGGAGTGCCGATAAAGAGTTCAAATTCTATTGATGGTTGGGATAGTGTTTTATCAATCCTTCAAATGCCGAGTGGAATTCCCGTGGCAACTGTCGCACTTAATGGTGGGAAAAATGCCGGGATATTAGCTGCTTCTATTGTTGGATCCTTTGATCAAGATGTGGCAAATAAAATGGATGCTTTCAAAAGAAGTTTGAAAGAAAAGGTAGAAAAGTCTGCTGAGGAATTGGAATCAAAAGGTTGGAAAAAGACTTTGAAAAAATAAGATCGAATGGTCAATTGGAAAAAGCCTGTTCGATTTAAAATCGGCGATGTGCCTTGGGAGATCCCATTAAATGTCTTACTACTCGTTATTGCAATCACCCTTGTGCTAATGGCCGGAGGAGCTTATTTGGGCTTTCAATTTGGTTCAGGGAGTACTAAGTAGTAAAAACTCCCCAGCCGTCATCCATTTTTTCATTTGGATTCAAGGTATTCAACCAGGATACAAATAACTTTCTATACTCCTCGATTGCTGCACGAAGCAGTTCTAAATGTTCTTCTGCATGCGTTTCCTCTAGAGCTAATTGGAAGGTCATCGCGTACAGATTTTTTGCGTGTACTTTTATAAACACAGCCTTCTCCATTTTTGAAACATAATCTGAGGTAGATTCAGCTGCTGCAAATTTTGAGCTTATCAACATTGCATCTTGCAACATAAACCCTCCGTACAATTCTCTCCTTGCTTCATCCAAGCTCCCAACCAAAGCTCTGGTTAGGGCTAGGATGTCTTTTGCTTTTTTCATCATGGGATGATTTTTGTTTTTTTCCGGCTCTTTCCTGAAGCTGTTATCATCGTCTTCATCCCAAGTGCTTTCATCATCATCAAAATCATCCCACATAAAATTCCCTTTAGAATGGCAGTTTATCTTCCTCTCCTTCGGAGTGAAAGGTGTCTACATCTGGCATGGCCCCACTTGTAGAAGCAGGAGTACTACCACTATAATCTACACGAAAGGCTTTGACCTCGGTGTACCATCTTCCATTATACTCGCGACTTTCTACATCAATATTTAAAGTCACTTGATCTCCTGATTGAATAGGAAATTGATCAATTTTATCACCCCAAAGGGCCACACATACTTTTTTGGGATATTGTCCACCGGTTTCTACGATGAATTCTTGTTTCCTCCAGGCGTTTCCACTTTTTGAGTTTCCACCTACCTCAGGAAGTTTTTGGATTACTTTTCCGATCAATTCCATATAAATTCATTTTTGCTTGGAAGCGAAAGTACGCAATGGAGATCAATACTTTGGAATCATATTAACCTAAATCTGAGCTTTCACACCTAAATTTTAACTTTTTTTGGCATAGACATTGGGTTCTAGAAAACTGAATCCGCTCGATATCAATCGGGAAAGATACATAAGTGCCAAGTATTCAAAATATTATTTTGAATTTTTGCAAAAAGGGTTTCTTCAGTGAAAATCTTCTACCAAACTTTGCACGGAAAGATCTGAAATAATACTTTTAGCCTTCTTTTTAATTATTCACGCTAAACAAATACTATGGCCTAGACCTCTACGTTTATTATAAACCAACTTAAAAATGAGTAAGCGAATTGGTCCAAAGGACAGTGAATTGATAGCACAGTATCGAAACGGAAGCGATGCTGCATTTGATCTTTTAGTAGATCGATACCAAAATAGAATTTATACTACCATCGTTTTGATTGTTAAAGATCAAAAGGTTGCTGAGGATTTGCTTCAGGACGTATTTGTGAAAGTGGTCAATACATTTCACTCTGATAAATACAACGAAGAAGGAAAATTTCAGCCTTGGGTGATGCGGATTGCACATAATTTGGCGATTGATTATTTCCGAAAAGCAAAACGCTATCCTACGATCATCATGGAAGATGGGTCTAACCTGTTCAATTCTATGCGGTTTGCTGAGGATAATGTGGAGGACAGGCAAGTCAAGGAAGATACCATTGAGTTGGTAAAACGATTGATTGAGGAATTGCCTGATGCCCAAAAAGAAGTTTTAATTATGAGGCATTATTTGGATTTGAGTTTTCAAGAGATTGCCGAACAAACTGGTGTAAGTATCAACACGGCCTTAGGCCGTATGCGTTATGCACTCATACATTTAAGAAAAAAAATGAAACAACTAAATATTGCCTATGACAAAACAATTTACCCAAAATGACCTGGTAAGTTATATCTATCAGGAAATGACGGAGGCGGATCAAGAACTCTTGGTGCAAGCCTTGCATAGTGAGGAATCATTAATGCAAGAATATGTAGAAATGCTGAGCACAATAGAGCAATTAAATCAGGTGAACCTGCAGCCTTCCGAAAAAGTAGTGAAAGCTATCAAAGCGATGGCCCATTCTACGGGACTTCAAAAAGTCTGATCTTGGTAACCCCGCTTAGTCGGGGTTTTTTTATTTCACATTCGTTCGAATAAAAGTAGCGGCATCCTTGAAAACTTTGAGGTAAGTTTCGTTTGTAAACCCGTGACCCTGATTTTCTATTTTATAATACTCATATTTTGCAGATGCTTCTTTTAGTTTATTCGTAAAAAGATCACTTTGCCAGATTGGTACGACAAGATCAGTTGTGCCGTGAAAAATAATGGTGGGCACTACGGATGAACGGATGAAAAAGCTTGGACTGGAGTTTTGATATGCAGTAGCTTGATCAGATGGATTTCCACCCAATAGTGCATTTAAGCCTAGAGTTGTAGTCAGATTATATGCATAATAAGAACTCAGGTCTGTAGGTGGAAAAAGGGCTATTACTCCTTTAATATTCCCGATATTTTGATGTTTATAACTATGTAACAATGCCAAATGTCCGCCCGCGCTGGCTCCTGCCAAAATGATTTGATTTGAAATATTCCATTCATCGGTTTGGGAGATAATAAACTTAATAGCTTCGATTACATCATTTTCTTGACTTGGAAATTTGTTTGCTCCTGTACTGAAGTTGAAAAGCCTGTAATTGATGGAGGCCATGGCATATTCAGGCAATTCTTTCTGCAAGGCTTGTTTAAATTGTAAAAATTCAGCTTTGCTTCCTTCTACCCAGCCTCCGCCATGAATATATATAAGGAGAGGGGTTGCTTCTTTAGACCTTCCTGCGGGCAAAAAAATATCAAAGTTTTGAATTGGATTGCTTCCATAGGACTGGTCCAAGTAATCTACTGCGACAAGATCTTTTATAGTTGGATTTTCCTGGTCTTCCCCACATGCAAACAGAATCAAGGAAAAAAGTAGGGCGAAAAAATAGTTAACTGATGTTTTCATAATTATTCTAAAACCATTTGATTAAAGATTGGACAATTTTTTTTGCCGTGGCTCCATAAGGAGGTCTCAATAACGTAGCATTATTCATTCCAATACGTTGCTTCAACACTCCCTTTTCATTAGAGAATGCAAGAAAGCCATAATGTCCATGCGCTTTTCCGATTCCGCTATTATTTACCCCGCCAAAAGGCATTTCTAAATCCAAGAAATGCAAAACACAATCGTTTATAACAACATTTCCAGAACTTGTTTCTTTTAGTACGCGGTCTGATTGTTTAGAGTTTGTGCCGAAATAATATAGCGCAAGTGGCTTGGGCTTTTCATTGATAAAATCAATGGCCCCTTCCAATGCTGAAAAGGTCTTGATCGGAAGCAAAGGACCAAAAATTTCATCCTCCAAAATGCTCATGTTATCAGTTACTTGGCTAATTATTGTAGGCTCGATGAAGCGCGTAGATTTTTCATTTTTTCCTCCAAATTCAATTTTTCCTCCTTTCTGAATTGCATCTTCTAAGTGATTTACAATCCTGTCGAAATGGCCTTCGCTAACCACTCGAGCCAAATCTTTGGAATATTCTATGCCTTCAAACTTTGGGTCATACATAGATTGGATAGCTCCTTTTAGCTCCATTACCAATTCTTCCTTTTTGCTTTCATGGACTAAAAGATAATCTGGAGCTACACAAGTTTGTCCGCAATTAATGAATTTACCGAAGACGAGTTTCTGAGCTGCATCTTTGAGATTAGCATCTTCATCTATTATTGCAGGAGATTTCCCCCCAAGTTCTAATGTAACTGAGCTTAGGTTTTCTGCCGCAGCTTTCATGACTAGTTTTCCAATTGCAGGGCTACCAGTAAAAAAAATATGATCGAAAGGGAATTCTAGCAGCGCTTTTGCAACATCCGATTCTCCTTGAAAAACAGCAACTTCGGAACTATCAAACAGTTCAGAAATCATTTTTTCAATCAAGGCAGAAGTGTT
>JAHEBE010000479.1 GCA_024642365.1 Algoriphagus sp. | reverse complement strand
TTTCAGAAATCATTTTTTCTAAATAATTCTCCCCTTCTGACAAATTAATGTTCCAGGCTGTTGGTGAATCTTCCCGTTGGTTATAACTCGCGATGCGATTAAGGTAATCTGTCAGTTCAGGTCCTTGTGGCGCAAATACATAAATCGTCGAATCCAGTTCAGGATACATTGTTTTATGAATCAGCCCAGCATGGAAATGCCCAGGATCTAAACTCATGATTGTAAATGGAGCTTTGGCAGCTTGGTCTGATTCGTTCATAGTCGCGGAATCGCATGCGGATAAGAGGCCTAATAGCATTAGACCAAGTCTATATTTCATGTATTCTATTCTAATTGAAAATTGAGAAAAATAAGTTCTTGGGTTTTGATCAATGACAATCTAGTTATGCTTTCACATTATTGGTTCCATAAGGTGCACGCTGAGAGCGACTCAAATGAGAATTGGCCTCCGAATCATTTATAAAGGTTTCATTTTTAGGATCCCATTCTAATTTTCGACCCATTTTCATTGCAATATGGCTCAACAAGCAAACTGAGCAAGCACGGTGTCCAATTTCGGCAGGTGAAAGTAATTCATTATTCCCTTGAATAGCCCCTAGCCAATTACCGTGGTGTTCGGTGCTTCGCTGCAATTGAATTTCATCTGGACCGATTACTGATTGCAGAATTTTGGGATCGGATGCATCCAAGGCTTTGGCACTAGAATCTTTTGAAACAGGATCACTTGCCGAAGCCACATAATTGCCACGCGACACCCAGATCCATCCTTCTGTTCCTTCGTATCGAATTCCATTTGGATATCCACCTGAGGTAAACATATTGATTCCATTATCATATTCAGCTTTGACCATAAAGTCTCCGTGGACATTCCAAAGTCCGGCTCTAGGAAATTCTGCAACAGCTTCAATAAATCTTGGCCCTGTCAATTCGGTATCCATTCCCCAAGCTGCTGAGTCAAAATGATGCTGTCCCCAACCTGTGATCATACCTGCGCCATATTGCTCAAGTCTCAACCATCCTGGACGATCATATCCTACTTGTGGGTGGACACCTATCTCTGTGTAGGGAACTTCGGGAGTTGAGCCAAGCCACATATCATAATTCAAATTTTTCGGAATGGGCATGGCTGGGGCGTCAGGGCCTGCAGGATCTCCCGGAAGGCCTATTCGGACAGTATGGAGCTTACCGATTCTACCATTTCTGACTAATTCTGCAGCAATTCTAAACTGCTCACTCGATCGCTGTTGTGTACCGAGTTGCAACACAACTCCAGTTTTATTCACCACTTCTACCAACTGTCTTCCTTCACGAATGGTAAGGGAGGTTGGTTTTTGGACATAAACATGTTTCCCTGCTAAAGCAGCTTCCATAGCGGGCTGCGAATGCCAATGGTCGGGAGTACTGATGACGACAGCATCGATACTTTTATCAGCAAGCATGTCATGGTAATCACCAAATTGTTTGACATCTAAATAAGGCGAACCCATTTTTTTGGTGTAATAATTCTCTACATGCTTTTTCCCATCCGCCATCCTATTGCTATCCAAGTCTGATACCGCTACAATTCGAGCAACATCGTGCTGCCATACTCCCGGCATATCATGATCTCTTGCAATTCGCCCGCAACCGATTTGACCAATGTTGATTTTATTGGATGGCGCATTTTTTCCAAAAACAGAGGCTGGAACGATGGTTGGAAAACCAAATGCAGCACTTGCCATCGCGGTGTTTTTTATAAAATTTCTTCGTTTCATGGTCGTTTGGGTAATGTGTTCTTCCTGATTTTTTATTCAATATAAATAAGACCTCAAGTCAGGTCTTCTGTCTCCAATCTAAATCTCCTAGCTTCTGTCTCCTGTCTTCAGTCTCCCAACCTCCAACCTTCTTGCTTCCCAACCTCCAACTTCCTTGCTTCCGACTACTTCACAAATGCTTTCCAATATGCCTCTGCTTCTTCAGCACTTAGCAAGCCATCAAAGACAATCATTCGGTATTTTAGGGTATAATTTTGGTCTTGCTGTAGCGCCC
>JAHEBE010000150.1 GCA_024642365.1 Algoriphagus sp. | reverse complement strand
TTGCGGTTTGGTGCTTAGCAAGCTGATCCTCCTTTTCAAGAATAGCGATTTTCAACTTGGGCATTTGGGCTTGAATCTTTAATCCTGTGGCCAAGCCAACTATTCCACCACCAACTATTACTATATCGTAAGTCATTTTCTAAAGTTAAGAGCTCAAATATAAGTGTCGATTTTTCATTTTCACTGCTTGGATAACTTTGTCCATTGATAAAAAATCAGATTTTTATGCTCAATAAGACAATTTTCCCGTCATATTGAATTTATTTTGCAGCGTTGTGTTTTAAAAACCAACCACCTGTCAATGAGCCGAAGTTTTTTTTCTTTTATCCTTTTTTTCATTTGTTTTCAGGCATTTGGCCAATATACCATTAAGGGAAAAGTTACTGACTCCCAAACTGGAGACCCCATTCCTTTTGCCTCCGTACTTCTCAAAGGGACGAGCATCGGGATTTCTACTGACTTTGAAGGAAATTATTTGTTGCAGCCGAAAAACCTAACGGACAGTTTGGTGGTGAGTTATTTGGGTTATGTAACAGGAACAAAAGCCATATCCAATACTTCAGAACAAATCATCAATTTTCAATTAGTCCCTTCAGATTTCCAGCTTGAAGCTTTCGTTTTTGAATCAGGAGAGAACCCTGCATTTGAAGTAATTAGAAGAGCTGTTGCACGAAAAAAAGACTTTGATAAGCGAAACTTAATCGCTTATGAAACAAAGAATTATACAAAGATTGAAATTGATATCGATCATGTGTCTGAAGAATTTACCCAACGAAAAACTGTACAGAAAGTCACGGCAGTTTTAGATTCCATCAAGCAGCTTACCAATGATGAAGGGGAAAAAATATTGCCTGTTTTCTTTTCGGAGACTTTGTCCAAATTCTATTTCAGAACAAACCCTGAACTTAAAAAAGAAATCGTAGAAAAGTCCAAAGTAACAGGGGTAGGGATAACAGATGGATCCACTACTTCGCAGATTACGGGTTCGGCATTTCAGGAATATAATTTCTATAAAAATTGGCTAAACATTCTGGAAAAGGAATTTGTATCGCCAATAGCCGATGGCTGGAAAAGTTTCTATGATTACGATTTACTGGATTCAGTGCTTGTGGATGGGGACTCAGCTTATTTGCTTAAAGTATATCCGCTGCGAGAGCAGGACTTGGCCTTTTCGGGTTTGATTTGGATCACTAAGGAAACTTATGCGCTTAAACAAGTCGATTTGACGATTCCAAAAGAGGCTAATTTGAATTTTATTGAGCGAATAAAAATCCAGCAAGAGCTAATTCCCACTACGGCCGGACCATTGATTCCATCAAAAACCCGTGTTCAAATTAAAATAGGCCAAGTAACACCAAAAACAGCTGGCTTATTGGCTAAATTTTATACTTCAGCGGATAGTGTAAAGGTCTCTGAACCTGCTCCCACCAATTTCTTTAATCAAGCTGTGGTTTTAAAGCCTGATTTTAATGAAGTCAGCGAAGACTTTTGGAAGGCAAATAGACAAGATCCATTGAATGCGGAAGAATTGGCCGTTCTTCAAATGGTTGATACCTTAAAAAAAATCCCCATTATTCGCTTTTACTCGGAAGGATTGAAGTTTTTTGCCACGGGCTATCTTCCTGTAAATAAGTTGGATTTAGGGCCTTGGCCAGGTTTCTTTAATTACAATAATTATGAAGGAATCCGTCTTGGAATGGGATTCCGGACCAATCTGAAATTCAGTAATAAATGGTTACTGACGGGATATTTAGCCTATGGATTTAAAGATTCTGAACTGAAATACACCGGATCTGTCACCAGAATTTTGGATCGCAATCGTTGGACAACGCTGTCATTGACGAGCCAAAAAGAAATTGATCAGGTCGGACTGGAAATTGAAAGTTTGGATGGAAATAGCATTTTCTTGGCAGCAAGTAGATTTGGGACGCTCCGTAAACCATATTTTACCACCAATCACAGGCTTGAATTTCAGCGGGAATTGTTCAAGGGTTTTTTGATTTCTGCAGGTTTGAAAAACATGCAGTTTGACCCATTATTTGATTTTTATTACCTGGAAAAGGGTACGGGAGACTTCAGGTCGGAGTTCCAGTCTACAGAAGTAAAATTTGGGCTCCGCTACGGTAGAGATGAAATCATAATTATCAATGACAACGAACGAGTTTCATTTGGGCCTTCCAAATGGCCAATTTTTGAATTGAATTTAGCAAAGGGCTTGAATGCATTAGGTGGGGAAATACCTTATTCCAAAATGAGTGTTTACATGTACCAGCGGATTAATATGGGGATGCTGGGAGTTTCTAGGTATGAATTGGATGCTGGCAAAGTCTTCGGAGAGGTGCCTTATCCGATCCTCAAAAACCATCTTGGTAACGAGACTTTCTTTTATACCACGGCGGCGTTTAATACGATGAATTTTAATGAATTCGCGTCAGATCAATATTTCAGTCTGCGGTATCGACATTTCTTTGAAGGTTTCCTTTTGAATAAAATTCCCGTGATCAAAAAGCTGAAATGGCGAGCCGTGGCGAATGCAAATGTATTATTTGGTAGTGTTTCGGATAAGAATATCGTTAATTCCCCTGCTTTTGATCCAATGGGAAATCCTTTGCCAAAATTTGGTAGGCTAGATCCTACGAAACCATACTTGGAGCTAGGATATGGGGTGGAGAACATATTTAAGTTTTTCAGAGTGGACTTTTTTCACCGAATGACTTATCTGGATAATCCGGGCGCAAAGCCATTTAGCATAAAAGCGAGTGCTCAGATTATTCTCTAGTTTCTGCAGTTTAAAGAAATTGATTTGATGCAATTCTTTATAGATTCCTAGCCTCTAAATTTTTTGATTGCCTTAGGGTTGTGCATATTTGCATCTTAATCCAAATGCCTGTTTGTATGGGCTAGAATAAATAAAACATGTCAGAACAAATTAAAATCACCCTTCCAGATGGCACCGTGAAGGAGTATGAAAAAGGAACCACTGGGCTACAGATTGCTGCAAGTATCAGCGAGGGTTTAGCCCGTAATGTTCTAGCTGCCAAAGTAAATGGTCAAGTTTGGGATGCTACTCGAGCGATCAACTCAGATGCTAACCTACAATTATTGACCTGGAATGACCTAGAAGGAAAAAATACTTTCTGGCACTCTTCTGCTCACTTGCTCGCCGAGGCTTTAGAATCTCTTTATCCTGGGATTAAATTTGGTATAGGACCACCGATTGAGACAGGATTTTACTATGATGTCGATTTTGGGGATCATACTCTGGAAGGCTCAGAACTTGAAAATATTGAGAAAAAAGTCATTGAATTAGCCCGTCAAAAGAATGAGTATATCCGAAAGGATATTTCAAAAGGGGAGGCGATAGCTTATTTCCAAGAAAAGGGAGACGAATACAAATTAGACCTTTTGGAAGGACTTGAAGATGGGTCAATCACTTTTTATGAGCAAGGAAACTTCACAGATCTTTGCCGTGGACCACACATTCCAAACACCGGATTTATTAAGGCTGTCAAGCTTACAAATATTGCAGGAGCATATTGGAGAGGGGATGAGAAGCGAAAAATGCTTACTCGAATTTATGGAGTTACTTTTCCAAAAGACAAAGAGCTTCAGGAATACCTGACTTTACTTGAGGAAGCTAAAAAGCGTGATCATCGAAAGATAGGACGTGAATTAGAACTCTTTACCTTCTCGGAGAAGGTAGGCATGGGACTTCCGCTTTGGTTACCCAAAGGAACCTTGCTTCGTGAGCGTTTGGTGAATTTCATGAAGCGAGCTCAAGATAAATCAGGATACCAGCAAGTGACTACTCCTCATATTGGGCATAAAGCGCTCTATGAGACTTCCGGTCACTATGAAAAATATGGTAAAGACTCCTTTCAGCCAATCGCGACCCCGCATGAGGGCGAAGAGTTTTTGCTGAAACCAATGAACTGTCCGCATCACTGCGAAATCTATAAGCATAAGCCGCATTCCTATAAAGAGCTTCCGATTCGCTATGCTGAATTTGGAACAGTTTATCGCTACGAGCAAAGTGGTGAATTGCATGGATTGACTCGGGTGAGGGGATTTACTCAAGATGATGCTCATATTTTCTGTCGTCCAGATCAAGTAAAAGAGGAGTTCATTAAAGTGATTGATTTGGTAATGTATGTATTCAAAGCCTTGGGTTTTGAAGATTACACTGCACAGATTTCATTAAGAGATCCCGAAAAGGCAGAGAAATACATCGGTGGAGACGAGGTTTGGCAAAAAGCCGAATCAGCAATTATCGAAGCTGCTGCAGAGAAAGGACTTGAAACAGTGACAGAATTAGGAGAGGCAGCATTTTATGGTCCAAAGCTTGACTTCATGGTGAAAGATGCTTTGGGAAGAAAATGGCAATTAGGAACGATCCAAGTCGATTATAATCTTCCAGAGCGATTCCAATTGGAATACATTGGTGCTGATAATCAAAAGCATCGACCAGTAATGATTCACCGGGCTCCATTTGGCTCTTTGGAGCGATTTGTAGCTGTACTGATTGAGCATTGTGCTGGTAATTTTCCACTTTGGCTTTCTCCGGAGCAAATTAATATTTTGCCAATTTCTGAGAAATATGTAGAATATGCTGAGGAGATCAAAGCTTTGCTAGATGAGGCTGGGATCAGTGGCACAATAGATAATCGAGATGAGAAGATCGGTCGAAAGATTCGAGATTCTGAGGTTAAGAAAGTTCCTTTCATGCTAATCGTAGGTGAAAAAGAGCAGGAAGAACGAAAGCTATCTGTAAGAAAACATGGGGAAGGAGATCTCGGTAATTTCTCTTTACAAGAATTTATTGCCTATTTTAATGGAATTATCGGAGATTCTTTGAACAAGTAATCCAGCTATTATTTTACGATACTTTTCTTAATTAGAAATTATTCCGATATTTGCAGCCTATTTCATAAAAACAATCAACGCAAACTTGAGAAACCAAAGACAACCCTATAGAGGACGGCAAGAAGAGCCATATAAAGTAAACCATAAAATCAGAGCTCGAGAAGTCAGAGTGGTTGGAGACTTTGTAGAAGGCGGTAATGCCTTATTACCATTGGAAAAAGCCATCAAAATCGCAGAAGAGAATGATCTTGATTTGGTTGAAATTTCTCCCACGGTAGATCCTCCTGTTTGTAAAATTCTTGATTATGCGAAGTTTAAATATGAGCAGAAAAAGAAGCAGAAGGAGATTAAATCCAATGCAGCAAAGATTGTTTTGAAAGAAATTAGGTTCGGACCTAACACAGATGAGCACGATTACAATTTCAAATTGAAGCATGCCATTAACTTCTTAAAAGAGGGAGCAAAAGTGAAAGCTTACGTGCACTTTGTCGGTAGAAGTATCGTGTTTAAGGAAAGAGGGGAAATGCTTTTATTAAAATTCGCTCAAGCTCTTGCAGATTACGGTGCTGTAGAACAGCTGCCAAAATTGGAAGGAAAGCGGATGAATATCTTTATCGCCCCAAAAGCAGGAAAGAAATAAATTTCAACTAAATAAATACAGCAAAATGCCAAAAGTAAAAACCAAATCCAGTGCAAAGAAGAGGTTCGCTTTAACGGGAACCGGCAAAATCAAAAGGAAACATGCTTATAAAAGCCACATCCTGACGAAAAAAGCTACCAAAAGAAAGAACAACTTGACTAAAACAGGTCTAGTTCACGAGTCTGACGAAGGTAGAGTACGTGCAATGTTGAGAATCTGATTTTCCTCATTCACAACAATTAAATTAAGGTTCATTTATTCACCAGATGCGTTGGTTTTCAAGACTTAGAAATAAGCACCGCGAATCAAAAATTAAAAAATTATGCCTAGATCGGTAAACGCAGTAGCGTCAAGAGCAAGAAGAAAAAAAGTGCTAAAAGCCACCAGAGGTTATTTCGGAAGAGGTAGCAATGTTTGGACAGTAGCCAAAAACAAGTACGAGAAAGGACTTCAGTATGCGTACAGAGACAGAAAAGCAAAGAAAAGAGAATTCAGAGCTTTATGGATCCAACGTATCAATGCAGGAGCTAGACAGCTTGGCATGTCTTATTCTCAACTAATGGGATTATTGAAGAAAGGTGAAATCGAACTTAACCGTAAGGTTT
Organism: Algoriphagus sp.; assembly: GCA_024642365.1. Taxonomy (GTDB): domain Bacteria; phylum Bacteroidota; class Bacteroidia; order Cytophagales; family Cyclobacteriaceae; genus Algoriphagus. The sequence continues at coordinate 1,207 of JAHEBE010000150.1, read as the reverse complement.
TGGCAGATTTGGCCATGAATCACCCAGAAGCATTCAAAGCTGTAGTTGAAAAAGTAAAATAAGGGCTGCACTGCCTTATTTTATAAAGCCTTCCTTCGGGAAGGCTTTTTTTTTAAAACAATTTAAAAATCCCATAAGAGGAGATAAGTCCAATCGAAACAACACTTACCCAAAAAATAGCGGTTGGGATAAGTCCGGAATCTAGTTTTAATGATTCATTTTTTTGACGAAACTGGATAGCGGCGAATACAACGACTAACAACAAAATAGAACCAATAACTCCTCCCATTATTACCATAAAACCTGGAAGCTTTACAAAAAAGTATGTCAGCATCCATAATAAAGGAAAAACACAAGCAAGGATTTTTACTAGCAAGGATTTGTCTGATTGATTTTTAATTTTCCACCAAGATATTTCATGAAAAATATCCGGGAAAAGCCTAGACCAATAGGCTAATGTTGCAAAAACACTTGAATACAGGGCAATGAAGGCACCTAATAAATAACCTAATCGTGCTCCTGATCCCAAAGATTCGGTGTAAATGGTGGCTAGATAGTTGATTAATTCATTTCCTTCTGGCACAAGTTCGCTTCCATGAAGAATTGCAGCTCCTAATAAATAAAAAGCGGCAGTCACAAGTGTGTAGCAAACCATCGCGACTAAAGCATCCAACTGCATGACTTTAATCCATCCTTTAGCCCGCACTTCCCAGTCCTTACTTCCATCATTTTTTCCGGTGTACGCCGCATATCCTTTCTCCTGACACCAATAGGTATAAGCGATAATCTCATCGCTTGCGACTCCTGTAATTCCAAAGGCCCCAATTGCGACAAATAGGTATTCTTGAGGAAGTTCAAACTGAAGGCCAGAAAGAATGTCACCTACTGAAAAACTATATGGAGTAAAAAATAAGGCAACCAGAGAGATTATAGTGAAAAAGGTAAATCCAAAAACCATCCAGGTTGCCATCTTTTCAATTAGTTTGTAATAATTATTGAAAACCAATAGTCCGACGCTAAAACCAATTAATACTACGGATGTATATGTGGGAAGCAAGGGGAAAATCATTGAGAATGCGATTGCGGCGCCACCTAACATGCCTCCGAGCTGAAGGATTTTGAGACAGGTCAATAAAAAAGTCATCCACACCATCCAGTTTACTTTCTTTATCCTAAGTCCCGGGAGTTTATTGAATTCTGCCATGAT
>JAHEBE010000478.1 GCA_024642365.1 Algoriphagus sp. | reverse complement strand
AGTTTGGGGTCTTCTGTTTGCTGCGTAAATCCGGAAAAGGAAATAAATAGGATAAGGAAACTAAAAGTGATTTGTCTAAGCATAGGATTGGATTTTTTTACCATTTTCAAATTACAGTAATCCACCGAGCTTTCGAAATATTAGAGCTCAATTGCGATAATCTCTAATTCTCTAATCTCTTTTTTTCAAAAACTACACATTCCACCAATAGGTAAACTTCAGTACCAAGGAGCGGTTTTTCACATTAAAAGGTTCGGGCAGATAATTGTCCGTGTAAACGAGGAAAAGATCTGAAGCTGGCGCAAATCGCCATTGGAATCGTGTATTTAGGTTAATGTTTTTGATCTGCTCGTTGTATTGAATAAAGGTCGTCAGGAACAGCGTATTGGTCATGGTCACATCTATTCTAGGCCCAACCAACCAAAAGCGAGTTGATCCCCAAGGCTCCCGAAGTTCGATCTGATTGTAGTTTGCTGCCATCGCAATCGCTACATAGGGCTGAAAGCGATAACCAAGATCTGCGCTCACATTATAGCGCTTTCCATCCTCATAATATCCACCCATTCGCGTGCTGAATGCGTAGGTGAAAACACTTTGAGGTTTAGAAGTGTACTCGGTTCCCCAAGCAAACCAATCATGCTCTGAGCCCACTGGAAGTTTTTCTCCACCCGAATTTGTCGGGTCAAAGGGCCGCTGCAATTTCACAAAATCATATCCCGTCCAGACCATCAAACGGCTCTGGCTTCTCCAGCGAATGTTATAGGCTAATAAGGTGATGTTATCCGTTTTTACGCCATTTGTATTCCAGAAGAAGGTGCTGCCTAATTCTGGCCCATGGCTTAGGATTTTATCGCTTTTTGGGAAAAATAGATAACCTCCACTCGGGTTAATTTTGTAATAGCCTCTTCTAGGCACATAGCCAACCTCTGCTGTGTAGCTTTCTGAGACGTATTCATGTTGCCAATTCCAAGTCAGGTTTCCACTTGAATACTTTAGATTGGCCGCATGGACAAAACCATTTCCGACATTATCAGGCCCAAAGCTTTGAAGCACCATTGCCTTTCCTGTCCAGAGATTGTTTCGCGAGAGCAAATTGTACTCCAAGCCGGCATTCCGATTGAACTCTGAATAAATGGGTTTCCCCTCTTCTGTGGCATCTGGGTCATAGCGAAGGGATTGCTTATTCACGAAAATCGCTCCGATATTTGATCGGGCGCCTACTTGACGCTGCAGAGACATGACTGTGAAATTTTGCGAGGGAAGCGCGTCTTCCTCCACTTCTGCGGTTTGCATGTTCATGGCACCGATTCGCCAATCCTTATTGATTTTTCCGCTCACTCTAGCTCCAAATTGTATCGGTACATTCAATCCAATTCGTCTCGAAAAAAACGGTCGAATTGTGCTGTAGCCAAAATTGGCAAAGAGGTCACCATTCTCTAAGAAAAACTGACGGCGCTCTGGGAAAAATAACTCAAAGCGGTCCAAATTGGTGACTTGCCGATCCACTTCCACTTGGGAAAAATCAGGATTGATGGTCAAGTCCAAATTCAAGGAAGAAGTCAAACCAATCTTTGCATCCATGCCGATTTCCCGTCGATACACATTGTCCCCTTCTGCGTCAAAATCCTTTGCTACTCCCCCAAGTACATAAGGAATAACAGATACGTTGGTGCCAGCCTCTGGCGGAGGATTGTCCCAAACTAGGATTCCGGTGTAGGCTAGGGTGGAGGAAGGAAATTGCCGAGGAACGGGTGCCCAGCCGGATTTTTCAGTGGTTTTCAAGTCGAGTCTTGAAAAATTAATTCCCCACTCGGTAATGCCTTTTTTATATCGAATGGATTTAAATGGAATTGCCGCTTCAAAAATCCATTTGTCTTCGTAGTTGGCGACTTTGGAAGTCCATTTATTATCCCAACTCAAGTCCATTTGACTTCCATTGGACATAATTCCATCCCATTGCGCTCCCGCTGCATTTGCACCGAAGGAAAAACCATTGGTCTGATCATCGAAGGGATCCATGAAAAAGATAAAATT
>JAHEBE010000477.1 GCA_024642365.1 Algoriphagus sp. | reverse complement strand
AAGCATCAGGCCTGATACTCCGATCATTGTCCAAGACCAAGCTTGAGCCGGATCACCAAATTTTTGCTCGAGATAACCTGCTAGAATCACGATCAAACCTTGGCCGGTAATCATCCCAACTCGATAAAAAGTACTTCGGAGCCCGACGAAAAAACTTTGTTGCCCGGGATTCAATGCAATTAGATACAAACCATCTGAAGCGATGTCATTTGTTGCTGAGGCAAAAGCCCCCATCCAGAAAAAAGCCAGTGTCATGACAAAAAACTGACTGCTTCCTGTGGTCAATCCCACTCCTAGGAATACGAGTGAAAGAATCAATTGCATGCTTAGAAACCATTTCTTTTTATTTCCAAAAAGCTCCAAAACCGGGCTCCAGATAGGTTTGATCACCCATGGTAGGTAGAGGAAAGAGGTATAAAGTCCAATGTCAGCATTTGATATCCCCAGGTTTTTATACATAATGACGGAGACCGTGATGATGACCACGTAGGGCATTGACTCAGTCAAGTAAAGGGAAGGGACCCAGAGCCAAGGGGATTTGCTTTTCTTTTGGGTCATGGTTTTCGGAGTAGATTTTGGTAAATGCTTCGTTCGGAGCCTTCGATCACCTGTGCCCCTACGGCTTTTTCATAAAATTCGATTGGGCCAACACCTCCGATAATCGCATATGCATAGCCCATCTCTTTGAGTGATTCCAATGATTTGATTAGCAATACTTTTCCGATGCCTTTACCTCGTTCGGATTCTATTGTTCCCGTTGGGCCAAAGAAATTCCTTGCAGTGCTTTCGTAGCAGGCAAATCCCAAAATTTCATTTCCGCGCTGGGCTATCCAGCAGGAAACAGGCTGACGGGAAAATGCCACTTCCACCTCTGATTTCCAATAAGCTCCAAACTGTTCCATTACCCATTCTGTCAGCAGATGCTTTTCAGGCGCAATGGCTTTCCTGAAAACTACCTGTTCTTTTTCCTGAAGCTTGGCTTCCAGCGCCCAGATTTCTGGGAGCTCCATCAGCCTTACAAGCATGTCTTTCATGGGCGGTTGGTTTTTGGGGTTTGGAATACTTGAGTTTGTACTATCCGACCGTAATGATCGATCCATCGGATGGCTAGGTATTCTGTATTCAAACTTGGTACTTCTAAATATCGCACTCTTGAACCACCAACCCAAGCGGTATGAATAGTCGCATCATGAAGTGTATTGAGGTCATTTCCGCCCTGAACCATTGCGTATCGAATCGCAGGGTCTAAGGGTTTTTCTAAGCTGATCTGAGTTTTTTCGAAAGCTGTTTTTACATCAAAGACCACAGGGATTTCAATGATTGCTGGTGTTTTAGGCTGAAAAGATGGGGGAAGAGTAGGCTCGTTATAGACCTCTTTTTTCAACAAATCTGCTACATCCCGATTTTTTTGGTACATGGATTTGGCAGAAAAATAGGCGTTCCCATGGATTTGAGGAAGGGTTCGAGTATAGTTGACTTGAGTATTGATCTCAGCGGCATTTTTCCAAGCCGCATCCGAGTCTTCCCGAATTTTATAAGGCCCATTTCCGATATAGACTGGGATGGAATAGCTGTTATTCGACCACCAATCTGCTAATTTCCGATAGGAGGCTAATGGATGCTCCATGCTCCAATAAAGTTGCGGAATTAGGTAATCGATCCATCCATTTTTCATCCAAAGGATCACATCAGCAAACAAATCATCGTAATTCGTTTGACCAGCTCGGGTAGGGGAGCCCTTGGGATCCTTGTCCTGATTCCGCCAAACGCCAAAAGGGGAAATTCCAAACTGTACCCATGGCTTTTTAGTCTTGATCGTTTGATTGAGAGCAAAGATCAATTCATTGACATTTTGCCGCCTCCAATCGTCTCGACCTTGACCAGGCTTTTTGTATTTGTCGAATGATGCCTTGTCTGGGAACTCCTGCTTGGGTTCGCGATAGGGATAAAAGTAGTCGTCAAAATGAATCGCGTCGATGTCGTAATTTTCTACAATTTCACTGATGACGGAAAGCAAATGTGTTTTGACTTCTGGTAAAC
>JAHEBE010000149.1 GCA_024642365.1 Algoriphagus sp. | reverse complement strand
TTCTTGGAAAGGATCCAGTCAAACAGTCTTTTCAAGCCCGGTTTTGTTGGGTAGTCAGATGGAATTTCCAAATGAAAATCAAGAGTTCAGCAAGTATCAAATCGCGATCCCTGAAGGATTAGAAAATCAAGAAGAACTTCAGCTTAGGTTTGATATTCGATATGGATCTGGTACTGGAAATGCCGCGAGGTGGATTTTGGATGATTTTGAATTTGGGGATATCCAGACTGATCTATCCCCACCAAGAGTGGGATTTGTCAGAGGATACGATGAGAAAATCCTTGAGCTTGGTTTTTCAGAATCACTTGATCCAGTATTTCCTACGTTTATCTTGAACTATGAAATTGAAGGCATCCCAATTCAAAAAGCAGAATTAAAGAGCGACTCGGTGGTCTATCTCTATTCAAATTCCCCCTTTAAGGAAGGAGAAAAATACCAACTTAAAATCAGGCAAATCCCTGATTTAAATGGGAATTTCATACAAGACACGCTCGTGAATTTTACATTCTATGACCCGTCGTTATTGCCTTCAAAAGGAATTATTTTCAATGAAATCATGCCAGCTCCGAAGGCAGATTTGGATTTACCCAATGTAGAATATGTAGAGATATTTAATGCCAGTGAAAAGTCCTTGAGGTTAGATGAGTTACTTTATTCGAATACTCGCTCTGTTGTACCATTGGGAACTTATTGGCTTTCGCCAGGTGAGTTTGCTCTGCTAGTTCCAGAAAGCCAACAAACTTTGATGAAAGCTTTTGGGAAGTTAATTCCAATAAAAAACTGGCCGTCATTGCTCAATTCTGGAGATGTGATTACTCTGGCTTCAATTGATGGCAAAACCATTGATCAATTGACCTATAATACTTCAAGTTGGAAGGGTTCAGATTTTGCAAATGGAGGATATAGTCTGGAGATAGTTAATCCCTTTTATTCTTGTGACCAGTCGGCTTTGATTCAGGTTTCGAAAGATCCTGCTCGAGGTACGCCTGGAAGAGTAAATTCTGTTTTTAATTCAGAACCGAATTTACAAAGACCAATTCTTCAAAAATCCTATTTTAAAGATGCTACACAAATTATTTTGGAATTTTCTAGCGCTGTTTTCCCAAGCCTAAGTCCATCGAATTTTTCTTTTGAACCAACGATTCAGATCAATAAAATCATTTTTGAAAAGACCAATCGTGTCCTCATTAGCCTGGAATCACCAGCTTCACCTAATTCGGTTTATAAACTTCGTCTTCTGGACCTGGAAGATTGCTATGGGAACGCGCTTTTAAATGAAGAACCATTCGAATTGATCCTTCCAGAGAAAGCCAAAATAGGTGATCTTATTATAAACGAATTGCTTTTTAACCCTAAAACAGGATTTCCCAAGTTTGTGGAACTCTATAACACCACAAATTCGACTTTGGAATTCAGCGGCTGGAAGTTGGCAAATTTGGATGATTCAGGGGAGGTAGCGCAGGTAAAAGCTTTAGGGGAAGAGAACCTTCAAATTTCACCAAATGGTTTTGTTGTTTTCACAACCAATTCTTCAGCGCTTATGACCGCATTTCCAAACTCGAATAGTAATTCTTTTATTTCCCTTAGCAGCTTACCTAGCTATCCCATAGGTGGAGGAAATGTAGTGCTATTAGATGATGCTAATCAACGAGCAGAAGTTTTTAAGTACTCCGAAGATCTTCATCATCCATTGCTTCGTGACCCTAAAGGAGTGTCTTTAGAACGAATCTCCGCGTCCACTCCGGTTGATATTGTCTCTAATTGGCATTCTGCCTCCAGTGTTGCGGGCTTTGCAACGCCAGGAGCGAAGAATTCGCAATTTATTTCCGAAGAATTCGATGGAAACTTGATTCAAATTGAACCGGAGGTTTTTGATCCTGAAGGCAGTAGTGGGAATACTTTCACTTCGATCAAATATGAATTGAATCAGGCAGGTTGGATTGGAAATATTAAGATCTATTCAATTTCAGGGCAGCTGATACAAGTTCTAGCCCAAAATGAGATTTTAGGATCGAGAGGACTTTTTACTTGGACAGGTACAGATGCTAGTGGTGGAATTGTTAGACCTGGCTATTATATTGTTTTGGTGGAGTTATTTGATTTAGCGGGGAATTTGAAAAAGATCAAAAAGACTGTCGTTGTGGCTACTAGATTATAAAATTTCCAGACTAAGGAAAATGATAATCTGGAATTTTTCAGTAATTTGATAGAGCTAATCACTCAAACCCATGGAAAAAGACCTAATCAATGCATCCCTGCATTCCTTATGCATTCAGAATGCCAAATCAATCACGGAAGTAGCACAATACCTGCAGATGAAATATAGAATGGATGTAGAAGTTCAAGTGCTTCAATCCAGATTAAATAAGATTTTGCAAGAAGAAAAAGCAGTTGCTTAAATCTAGACTTACCGATTTGGAATTCGCTTCTTTAGGGAATTCCTTGATCTTCATTTTTTATAATTCATTGAGCGATAGTGACCTATTAATTGAGTCATCACTTTTTTGGCCAATTCAACTTATTTAACCTTTGGAATTTCATTCTCTAAATGTATTTTAGAGAAATTTATAGGGTAAAATTGCCCTAGATACTATTACCTTAAATCTTTTAGCTATGAGTCAAGGAGAAAAGACAGCCTATTCCCGAGAAGAATTGAAAGAATTCGAAGATATTATTTTGGCAAAGATTGCCAGCGCAAGGGAAGAATTGAATACGCTGAAAGAGTCATTAAGTAAAAAGAATGATAGCGGTACAGACTTCACTGCCTCGACTTCGAAGTTGTTAGAAGATGGCGCAGATACCTTGGAAAGAGAGAGTCAAAACCAATTGGCAGCACGTCAGCAAAAATTTATTATCAATTTGGAAAATGCACTTATCCGGATTAAAAATGGAACCTATGGGGTCTGTGTAGATACCGGAAAATTGATTTCAAAGGAGCGATTGAAAGCAGTCCCTCATACGATGCATTCGATTGAAGCAAAGCTAGCCAAGCAGTAAATTTTGGATTTTCTTCATCGCCATATTGAGGCCTTAATCTTTTGTGCGCCTTCGCCCTTGCCTGTGGCTGAAATAGTCAAATGCTTGGATGAGATGTTCGAAGCTGAAGTACCTGAAGCTCATGTGCTCGATGCGATTAAAGAATTAAGGGAAAAATATAAATCGGAGGATTTTTCATTTCAGATTGAATTCTTGGGAGGGGGCTATCAATTTTTAACCAAGCCTGCCTACCAAACTTCGATTAGTATATTGCTAAAACAACAATCTCAAAAAAGGCTTTCGACCGCACAATTAGAAACGCTCTCCATAATCGCGTACAAGCAACCAATTACAAAAGGCGAAATTGAGCAAATTAGAGGTGTAAATAGTGATTATTCAGTTCAGAAGTTGTTGGAAAAGGAATTGGTAGAAATTCAAGGAAAGTCAGAAGGGGTGGGTAGACCTTTGATTTATGGAACTTCTGGGAAATTCATGGAATACTTTGGAATCAATTCTGTTTCGGACCTTCCTCAGCCCAAAGATTTTTCTAACCCTGACAACCAAATCGGTGAACACCGAGAGTAATTATTCCGAGAGTTCAACTTTTGCCAGCTGAGCAATTAGAAATTTTTTACCAGAATTCACCTCAAGGCATAAGACCCTTGTTCGACGAGTTTCGCCTTTTTCAAATTCCCTGCCTTCTAAAAGAAATTTATTTCCAGGTTTAAGGTCTGAAAGAAAAAGTCTTGTGACATTAGATCTATGCGTATCGTATTTACTCATTTCCTTCATTAAGAATAAATCTCCTGAAGAACTAGCCTTAGGATTTCGCATATGCTTTCGAAGGGGAATCAACAAATCAATTGGTAATACTCTATCGCTAAGTAGCGGATTCATCAATTCTGCGAACTTTTTTTTCCATTCGATTCCATGAGGATTCAAGTTGATCCCAAATTGTTTGAAAGCATGAAGGTGTGCAATTTCATGAACCAATGTGAGTAAAAACTGATAGGGATTTAAATCAGAATTAATGGTGATAGTCTGGATCGGATGATCTCTTCGATACCTAAAATCACCCAATTTTGATTTGCGACTTTTCGTTACTTGGAATTTGAAAGGTTCTTTTTCCCAAAGAGTAAGGCAATAATGAATAGCTGGCTGGGGAAGGTGATTTTCAAAAATCTGGCTGAGCTTTTCAAGGCTATTCATAGCTAAAAGTATAAAAAAAAAGAGTCCCGATATCTCGGGACTCAAATTTTTTAGAAGTGAGAGTTAATTACTTAACTTCTTCAACAACCTCTTCAACTACTACAGCAGTAGTGTCAGCAGTCTCTTCAACTACTTCGATTGTAGTCTCTTCAACAACTTCAACTGTTTCAGTAGCCTCTTCAGTTACTTCTTTGTTACCGCAAGATGCTGTAGCCATAAGACCAGCGATTGCGAAAATTGCAAATACCTTTTTCATTTTTTGTGGTTTTCTTAATTACAGCACAAAGGTATCATTACTTTTCGCAATAAAACAAGTGCCATTCAAATATTTTTTATTTACTCTTATAAATGATTTTTACCGGAACTCCCTCGAAATCGAAATTTTCGCGTAGCCTGTTTTCCAGATACCTGGTGTAGGGAGATTTGATGTACTGAGGAAGATTGCAAAAGAACGCAAAAACAGGGTTTTTGGTAGGAAGTTGAGTCACGTATTTGATTTTGATGTACTTTCCTTTCCAAGCAGGCGGAGGATATTTTTCAATTTCAGGCAGCATCACATCATTCAGTTTTGAGGTGCTTACACGACGGGTTTTATTTTCATAAACTTTCACAGCCAACTCAATTGCCTGCATAATTCGCTGTTTTTCAATTACAGAGGTGAAAATAATTGGGATCCATTTATTCTCTCCCAATCGCTCGAGCATGTCATCTTTGATTGTGCCCATAGTCTTATGATCTTTTTCAATCAAATCCCATTTATTGACCATGATCATCACCCCTTTATTATTTTTTATGGCAAGGGCAATCAAGTTAATGTCCTGTGCTTCCAAACCTCTTGTGGCATCAACCATGACAATTACCACATCTGATTCTTCAAGTGTTCGCAATGATCTCATTACGGAGTAAAACTCTACATCTTCCGTAACTTTTGCTTTCTTCCGGATACCTGCTGTATCAGTAATAATGAAATCTTGGCCGTAAAGTTTGTATCGAGTATGAATCGCATCTCGAGTTGTACCGGCCTCATTGGTAACTATTGATCTTTCTTTTCCTAAAAGGGCATTCAAAAAGGAAGATTTCCCCACATTCGGTCTACCCAAAATGGATATTTTTGGAGTATCTGCATCCGGATCTTCAATTCCATCCTCTTCAAAATGGGTAATTAGATGATCTAACAATTCACCAGTTCCGCTTCCGCTTGCCGATGCAATTGGAAAAACTTCATAATCACTTACTCCTAAAGCGTAAAATTCATTTGCCATGAAGCTTTTCTCCTGATTATCGGCTTTGTTAGCAACGATATATACAGGTTTTTTAGTAGTCCGTAATTCATGGGCAAATTCTGTGTCCAAGTCGGTTAATCCATCATGGCAGTCTACTACGAACAAAATAACATCAGCCTCCTCAATAGCAAGTTTTACCTGCTTTCGAATCTCTGCCTCGTACAAATCATCAGAACCGATCACATATCCACCTGTATCGATAACAGAGAAGAATTTTCCTCCCCACTGAGCATGTCCATAGTGGCGATCACGAGTCACTCCACTCATATTGTCTTCAATCGCTTTTCTTTCCTCTACCAGTCGGTTAAACAAGGTGGATTTTCCCACATTTGGTCGCCCTACTATTGCTACAATATTTGCCATAATCAAGTTGGGTCGTACCCAAATTTTTTCAGTTTTGATTTATTTTTTCGCCAGTCCTGCTCCACCTTGACGAAGGTTTCAAGGAAGACTTTTTTTCCAAAGAACTTTTCCAATTCTTCGCGGGATTCAATCCCTACTTTTTTGAGCATTTTGCCCTTTTCGCCGATGATAATTCCCTTTTGACTCTCTCGTTCTACGAATATGTTTGCTCTAAGACGGATCATAGTAGCATCTTCTTTGAAGTCTTCAATACTGACTTCAGTGCTATAAGGCACTTCCTTTTTGTAATTGGTAAAGATTTTTTCTCGAATAATCTCAGAAGCAAAGAAGCGCTCAGGGCGATCAGAAAGTTCCTCCTTGTCGTAATATGCTGGATGCTCAGGCAATCTGTCAAGGATTTCCTGATTGATTTTTTCAATATTGAATTTCTCCCCAGCGGATATTGGAATGACGATTTCTGATTTTATTCGGGCTGTCCAGTAGTTGGTGACCTCTTCCAGTTGTCCTTCTTTTGCTAGATCTATTTTATTGATGACTAATAAAACAGGAACCCCGGAGGCATTAATTTTCTCAATAACATGCTCGATATCAGCATCTGTTTCATATAAATCTGTCACAAAAAGGATGATATCGGCATCTTCCAAGGAGATATTGACAAAACTCATCATGTTTTTCTGGAGCTCGTACTGAGGCTTCAGCATCCCTGGAGTATCAGAAAAAACAATTTGATAATTTTCAGCATTGGTCAGGCCAACAATGCGATGCCGTGTTGTTTGAGCTTTGGAAGTTATAATCGAAACGCGCTCACCTACAAGGATATTCATCAAAGTAGATTTCCCCACATTTGGTTTTCCGATAATATTGACGAATCCTGCTTGATGTTTATTTGCGCTCATTTTGAAAATTTTTACAAAGGTACTTGATTTTTGAGAGTTTGTCTTTACCTTTGCATCACAATATCGCGGGATGGAGCAGTTGGTAGCTCGTCGGGCTCATAACCCGAAGGTCACAGGTTCGAGTCCTGTTCCCGCTACTATAAAGCCAGTCAGAAATGACTGGCTTTTTTTTATTTGTTTGTCTAGCTCCTATCCGCTTGGGCGAACAGTCTATCCGCAATTATAATTGGCGCTTCTCCTTCTGTTATAAATTCCTTCTAAATCAAATCTTTTAAGTGTTAGCGCGTCTCGCAGTAAAGCATAAAAACTGTAAGCCCTTTCTAAAGAAGAGTCCCAGTCTTTTTCTTGCTTAAGCTGTCAAGAGAATACTTGCCTGCTCCAAAAAGTAATATTGCTAAGAAAAGGACAAAAAAGAGGAGTGGTTTTTCTTTGGTGCCGAAAGGGTCATCCGCATGGGCATAAAATGCCGCCGTGAGCATTGTGATCATTAAAGGAATTGCAGCTAGACGGGTTTTAAATCCAACCATGATTAATAGCGCGCATATAACTTCCGCAAAAATTGCCAAAGAAAGAGAAATCTCGGGGCCAAGGCCAAATGGATCAGCAAACTTTACTGGTCCTTCACCAAATA
>JAHEBE010000476.1 GCA_024642365.1 Algoriphagus sp. | reverse complement strand
TAATCGACTACTTAAATCAAACCTGTCAATTAGGCCAGGCTCATTTTGAAGGAAAAGAATCGATTTCTTTCGGACCAATGACAGCCAAAGAATGGAATAACCAATTCTACAAGCATCTCGATCACCACCTGAATCAATTTGGGGTTTAAGAATCCTATATTTACCTGATTAACTAATTTTTCTTAAATCAATCCCCTTTTTGTTTTTGTGTTTCTTAGTTTTGCCTAACTTTATAATAGTTAGGCTTTTAAAAATTCAAACTCATGAAACTCCTCTTTACTTTTCTAATAGTTGGTTTAATTTCTACCACACCTCTCTTTGCTCAGGAACCCTCAAATGGCACTATGGAATTGAATAAATTCTTAGCCAGAAATATTAAGTATCCAACTTTAGCTAGAAGAAATGACATTCAAGGATTAGTAGTGATCCAGGTTTCTTTTGATGAAGGAGGCAATCCTATCAACACAACAATCCTTGCAGGAAATGAATCACTTGTTGAAGAAGTAATGAGTACTTTTTCAGAACTTCAAGAGAATTGGAAGGCTGATTTTTTAGGAGACAGAAAATTAAACGATACCTATCTTTTAAGCTTTCAATTTAAACTTGCAGGAAATAAGCAGGTTTCTAATCCCATCAAGACACTAACTATTCCGGAGGACGCAAATGGCCCTAATTTAACCTCAGCAATCGAATCTAATCCTTACGACTCCAAGCTATATGAGCAGCGCGCCGCTACCTATGAATCGCTTGGCTTAACCGTACTGGCTGAAAAAGATAGGATGCTTGCTGGCTATTTTAAAGAAAAGATGCTTGCCCAACTCGTAATCGTAGGATATCCCTCAGATCATAAAAGTATTTCGACGATTGATTGATCAAACCTGATATTCAAAAAAACAGCCCCCTTCTATTCCCTAAATTGGAATAATTTTAAAATTGAGTCTCTCTGAATTATTTCAAAAAGCTTGCACGAAAAGTAGATTTATCGAATATTGAACCGTTAAAAAACTTGCTTTCCATTGCGATTTCGCAGCATTATATTTTTCTTTTTACTCGGATTATTATTTTGTCACTGGGTACATGCGCAAGATGAAAGCCCATTCAGCTTTTCAGGCCCTAAAGTCAGCCCAGAAACAATCCTAGCTGAAATCATCCGCTTTCCTGATGAGGCATTAAAATCAAAGAAAAACGGAAGAGTTGTATATCAAGTTAAAATCGATTCCTTGGGAAGACTTGAATCCGCAAGACTAATAGAGGCAACGGATTCAATTTTTAAAGACGAAGCTTTGAAGGCAATAAACTATTTGCAAGCCAACTGGTATACTGAGCTTTTAGATTCAAAAACTCCCAATACGCACTATTTGGTGGTCTTAAGTTTCCTGAATCCATTGGTTCAGGAGAACCCCACTAAACGATTCGAGAAAGCAAATCGGTTTTTAAAGAAAGGAAAGCCTGAAAAATCAATTTCCATTTTAGACCGATTAATTCTTGAATTTCCATATTCCAAAGAATATTTTCAGTCACGTGCATTCGCATTTCAACAAATTGGGAATGTACAGGCATTTCAAAAAGACTCCGATCAATTCACGAAATTAGAAACCACCCTTTTGGCGAATTTGACAACCTATAGTTTTGCTAATTCATCCAGATCAAAAGTCCCTATATCATTTTAACATTATCATGAAGCGTTATATTCTCCTTATTTTATCTTTTGTCTTCTTCGAACATCTTGCCCACGGACAAGCTAAAACTGGTAGTGATGGCCTAAATGAATTAATCGCTTTGAACATGAAATATCCTGCCAATGCCCGGCAAGCTGGGCTAGAAGGAACTGTCTTGCTTTCAGTCAAAATAGACGAAACTGGATTGTTAGACACGATTACTATTCTTGAAACGCCAAGCGAATCACTTACAGAAGAAGTATCCCAGGTGATGAGATTGGTTAAAGAAAATTGGAATCCAGAATGGCTTGAGGATAAATCACCAGATTCAAAATACTTGATGAGCTTTCAGTTTTTAGTAACCAATCAAGATCCCGCCACCGCCT
>JAHEBE010000148.1 GCA_024642365.1 Algoriphagus sp. | reverse complement strand
TGACGTTCATGATCGGAAAATCAGACGTATTGACCTCTACAACATTTGGCTCTTGATCTAAATCTGATGGAAGCTCACTTTTCGATTTATCTACAGCATCCTTTACATCTTGGATCGCTTTACCGATTTCTACACCCGGATTAAACTCAATCACAATGGAAGAGAAATCCTGAACTGACGTAGACTTTATGTCTTTGACATTATTCAGTGATTTCAGTTCTTTCTCAATTGGTCTTGTGATCAAATTTTCCATATCCACAGGCGAGTTGCCTGGATAAGGTGTGCCTACATAAACTGTAGGAATCACTATCTCCGGAAAACTTTCCTTCGGCATCGACCTATAAGCACTTAACCCCAGCACTGTAATAATCAGTGTCAGAATAATGACTGAGGTAGAATTGTCGACGCTTAGGCTTGATAAACCAAACTCGCGTATCGTACTTTTCTTTTGTTGTTCTTCCATGATTATTGTTGTGCTACAGTCACGCTAAAATTATCTCCAACTTCTCTAAAGCCTTTGTCCACAAGAAGTTCAGTACCAGTCAGACCTTCTAGTATCTCTGTGTCCAAATCAGCAGTTTTTCCTCGCTTCACGTAGGTTTTTTTGGCAATTCCATCCACTACTGTAAAAACATAATCTCCTCTGTTGTCACTTAGAACAAGTTTACTAGGGACAATCACCGCCTCTTCAGCTTCATAATCTTGAATTTTTAATACCGAGATCATGTTCGGCTTGATCATCGGAATCTTAGGAAGGAAAACCTCCACCTTAAATGTTCTGTTATTTGGATTGATGATCGCACCAACAGAGGACACCTTTGTTTTCAATTCTTGTGCAATGGAAGGGAAGCTCACGTCTACTGAATCTCCGCGATTCAAAACACCTACATAAGACTCAGAGATATCAGCTTCAATAAATAGTTCGCTATCACCTACAAACTGGAACATCGGCATGCCTGGCTGCACTAATTCTCCCATTCGAACACTTACAGTTTCCACTGTTCCTGAAAAAGGTGCTTTGATTATTGCCTTTGCAAGTTGCGTTTTAGCAGAAGCAAGACTACGTTGAAGTCCTTCCACTCTATTT
Organism: Algoriphagus sp.; assembly: GCA_024642365.1. Taxonomy (GTDB): domain Bacteria; phylum Bacteroidota; class Bacteroidia; order Cytophagales; family Cyclobacteriaceae; genus Algoriphagus. The sequence goes on along the minus strand of JAHEBE010000148.1, from coordinate 6,300 downwards.
TTTGCCTCAAGGTATTGTACTTCAGTACCGATTTTTTGATTCCAAAGTCGCTCCTGCTTTTCAAAAAGAGTTTTTGCTAGGGACAAAGAGTTTTCAATCTCATCGATATTTCGCTCAATTACTTCAGAATCGGTAGTGGCTAAAACTGCCCCTTTCTCTACACGCATTCCCTCCATTGCAGGTACAGTCAAGATTCGTCCAACAGTTTCAGCGCTGATGCTGACATTCTTTTTCGAAAGGACAGATCCAGTCACTTCTACATAATGCTCAAATCTTCCCTTTCGGGCAGCAGCAGTAGTAATTAATATCGACTTCTTATTTTGTCTGGCAAACTCAGGATCAAGTGCTGTCAACTCTGTCTCCAGCTCTTTGATTGAGGTATTAATATCATTCAGCTGAAGCTTCAAGGCTTGCAATTCTGCCTTTTTAGCTTCGACACCTTCTTCTTTTGCGCAAGAAATTGCCAAAAAAGCAAGTGCGATAAGGGGTAAAAATTTCGCTAGTGATTTCATTTTTTTGTAAGTAATGAGTTGGTGAATTCCTTTTGGAATAGAAGGAATAAGTGGTTTAGTTTTCAATTTCAAATTTTAGGATCCCGAGCGCTTTTTCTAAATCGACCTTAGCAATCAATCCATCATAAAGGGCTGACAAGTAATTGATTTCTGATTCGATCAAAGCCGCATCTGCTTCTACAACTTCCAGATTAGATCCTACACCTTCGTTGTATTTGATTTTAGAGATGTCAAATACTTCTTGTGCCAAGGCCATGTTTTCGCGCTGAACCTGAAGGATATTCAAGTCATTTTTAAGACTAGTCCGAGCTTGATAAATTTCCAGAGCGATGTTATCGTCCAAGAATAAGCGTTGGTTTTCGAGTTGGTCCTGCTGAACACGATTCCGTTGGATTTTTGCACTTTTCAAAAAGCCATCAAAAATTGGAATTTGCATAGATAAGCCCAAGAGCGAGCTACTGAACCAGTTTTTAGGATCATAGACCGTCCCAAATTCATTTCCTGCACCGGAACGCTGGTAGTTTGCATTAAAGTTGATCTTAGGCATGTACTGAACCGTATTGTTTTTCAGATCAAGGCCAACCAACTCCAAATTTTTCTCCAATTGATCCACTTCAACCCGATGCATACCTTCCATGGTTAGCAATTGATTAAGTTGATCTACTGGATTCAACTCCGCTAATGTCTCTGTGATTTGAATATCAAACTCCTTTGGCAAACCCATTTGGATTTTTAGCAATTGCTTACTGATTTCGTATGCGGTTCGGCTTCGCTCTACTTGTGTATAGGTATTGTTTCGCTGAACTTGGATTCTTGAAACATCAATCTTTTCCGTAAATCCTGCTTCGTTTAAAGCTTTGGTTTCTTCTAATAATGAATCTATTCGAGACAAGTTTGCTTGAGCCAATTTGATCCGCTCTTTATTAACAAGAACTCCAAAATAGGCCTTCTTCACAGTAAGCAGCACGTCATTCTCAGTTTTGACCCGATCGAACTCAGTCAATTCCCGAAGCGTCCGAGTGGCACGCAATCCGACAAAAAAGGATCCATCAAAAATCATCTGAGTCGCAGTGACTCCCAATCCGGATTGATAACTTACTCCGAAACGAGCTGGAATCACATCCGAATCAATATCCGGATTCCCAAATGGAGGCTCATTTGGAAGGAAAATTACCTGAATCGCTGGATTGTAATTCAAGTTGAATGATCCATTGATCTGAGGAAGTCCTCTGGATAATTCCTCTTTGACAGTACTTTCTGCGATCAAAAGTTCAAGTCGCGCATTCTTCGCATCGACATTGTTTTCAAGTGCATACTCAAGGGCTTGCCTTAAGTTCAATTGTACAACGTCTTGGGCTGAAGCACCAAATACGATCAACAAACAAATTGCTGTAGTGGTAAATAATTTCTTGAATAAACTCATATTAATTGCTGGTTTCTTTTTTCTGTTTGTAAGCTATTCTACCTTTTTCTGTAAAAATTCCATGGAGGAAGTGATCCATTAGTTCTAATTGCATAGTCATGATTTCATGACCCGTACGACCTTCAAGACCAGATTCAAAAATGGATGAAACTTGATTCACACGTAGCTGAGCCAAAATCATCGAATCAATCTCAGGACGGAAATACCCCAATTCCTTTCCTCGTTCGATCACATTGTAAAAGTCTTTTACGACAAAATCTTTCTTAAAAGACTCAAACTCTGCCCAAGCCTCAGGAAAGTATTTTTGAACTTCCAAAATGGCAATCGGATTAATGTGCTCTAAACGATCTCGCATGGTCTTCGAAGATTCGACCAAGTGCTCAATTACCCGATCCCCATCATCCAAAGTAAATTTTAATCGCTGCTTGTCTTTGTCCAGAATGCATTTGAAAGATTGGCACACCAATTCCTTCTTATCCTTGAATTCCTGATAAATCGTCTTCTTGGAAATCCCTACTAGTCGCGCAATATCTTCCATGGTGACAGTCCTGACACCAAATCGGGTAAATTGCTCGCCAGCTAGTTCTAAAATCCTTTCTCTCATCCTAAAATTCCCTTAATTTCGAGGACAAAACTATGGAAACTTTGGAAAGGTTCAAAGTTTCTGAAGTTTTTTTAAAAAATTTAATTCGGAGATACAGTATAAAAAATTCGATAGTAGCGCGATTTATTAATAAATCTAAAACTTATCAAAACATTATTCTGTATTCCAACTGTTTCTAGTTCGTTATTACTGGCATATTCTTGTCTGCCAAATGAAATTGCTTCACTGAAAAATGAATTTCCTTAAAACAAATTGGGGCAAACTTGCCTATTCAAAAAGTGGGAATGGAAAAGAGGTTTTTCTGATTTTTCACGGGTTTGGACAAAACCACCAAGACATGTTGCCTTTCGAGGCCTTGATAGCAGCCAATTCAAGGTTTATATATATCGACGCCTTTTTTCATGGACGAAGTGTTTGGAAGGATTCAGACAAAAGCCTAAATAAAACCACTTGGGGTAAGATCCTTTCTGAATTAATGATTCAAGAGGATTTTTCAGAATTTCATCTGATTGGATACAGCATGGGTGGCAAATTCTCTTTGCTCACTTTTGAAGTTTTTCCAGAAAAAACAAAAAGTCTTCAGCTCCTTGCGCCTGACGGAATCAAAACAGGGATTTGGTATAGCCTGACGAGCTACCCACGATTTCTTCACCAATCGTTTCGCCGAGTAGTCTTCAAACCCACACGCTTTTTCAAACTTATGGAAGGACTGGAACAGTTTGGACTGGTGGAAACAAGCTTAAGTAAATTCGTGAAAAACGAAATGAAAACCCGATCCAAAAGGGCACAAGTCTATTTGACCTGGAAAGTTTTTGGAGGACTCAAGCCTCATTTACCAGTCATCATTAAGGATATTCGGAAACGGAAAACCCCAATTACCCTTTTCGTAGGGGCCTATGACAAAATGATAACCGGTGAAAACTTGAAGCGATTTAGTTCAAAAATTCCGCACCTTCAGGTGATTACTTTGCCCGTCGGACATGGACAATTAATCGAGGAAGCCGTAAATTATTTGTCTGGAAAGCAATCGGACTTATTGGAATAAGTTTTTTCTGGGAAATGCCTTTGGCGATTTAAGCAGCTCAAGGTAAATTTTTCAATCTTCAAATCTTTCAATATTAAATCCCCAAATTTTCAATCTTTAAATCTCCCAGTTTTCCAATCTACGGCTCAATTTCTTACCTTTGCACCTTACCATCCAAAGGACATGATTTTATTCTTTGAATCCCCTCAGAAACTCGTTTACGCAGTTCAAACGCCTCAACCGCTCGCCTCCGAAGATATTGAAAAGCTGATCTGGCTATTTGCAGAAGCTACACCTCTCGCTGGCAGCAAAGTTTCAGGAAATTATTCCGGTCCCCGAAAAGAGATGATCACACCTTGGTCTACCAATGCTGTGGAAATCACCCAAAACATGGGGATTCGCGGAATCCAACGAATTGAAGAGTTTTTTCCTATGGAAGCAGGCGATCAAATTGACCCTATGCTTCAAAAGGTATACAAGGGATTAGATCAAGAGATTTTCGACATTCATCATGCTCCAGAGCCAATTCAACAAATCCTCGACATTGCTGGATACAATAAGGAACAAGGCCTGGCACTGAGCCAAGAGGAAGTGGATTACCTTGAAAATGTATCTAAGGAACTTGCTCGACCCTTGACAGATTCAGAAGTGTTTGGATTTTCACAGGTCAATTCAGAGCATTGTCGACACAAGATTTTCAATGGCACCTTTATTATAGATGGAGAAGAAAAACCAAAAACACTTTTCCAACTCATCAAAGAAACTTCAAAAGCACATCCCAATCGGATTGCTTCAGCATACAAAGACAACGTAGCTTTTGTCAACGGTCCAAAGGCACAACAATTTGCTCCAAAAACTGCGGACAAAGCAGACTTTTTCGAAACGCGGGAGATTGATACCGTTATTTCTCTAAAGGCTGAAACACATAATTTCCCTACCACTGTGGAGCCATTTAATGGCGCAGCCACCGGAGGCGGAGGCGAGATCCGCGATCGTATGGCGGGAGGTACAGCCTCTATTCCTTTGGCTGGAACCGCCGTTTACATGACTTCCTATTCCCGATCTGCGGAAGGCAGAACTTGGGAAAAAAATCTCCCTGCAAGACCTTGGCTCTATCAGACACCAATGGATATTCTAATCAAAGCATCCAACGGAGCTTCTGATTTTGGAAATAAATTTGGGCAACCGCTGATCTGTGGTTCAGTCCTGACTTTTGAGCATGAGGAAAATGGAAAGCAGCATGGATTTGACAAGGTCATCATGCTCGCAGGCGGTGTAGGATTTACCAATGCCAAATACACGAAAAAATCCGAACCAAAAGCTGGCGATCAAATCGTCATCATGGGTGGTGACAATTACCGAATCGGTATGGGTGGATCTGCAGTTTCTTCGTTAAATACCGGTGAGCTTTCCAATGCCATCGAGCTCAATGCCATTCAGCGCTCCAATCCAGAGATGCAAAAGCGGGTTTCGAATGTGATTCGTGCCATGGCCGAAAGCGAAAATAATCCGATTATCTCCATCCATGATCACGGCGCAGGCGGGCATTTGAACTGTCTATCCGAATTGGTGGAAAGCACCGGAGGCACGATTCATATTGATCAGCTACCAGTTGGTGACCCTACCCTTTCTGCTAAAGAAATTGTAGGCAATGAATCTCAGGAGCGAATGGGATTAGTCGTAGGCAAAAAAGATGTAGACACCTTACACCAAATTTCTGATCGCGAGCGCGCGCCATTCTATGTGGTAGGTGAAACTACTGGCGACATGCATTTCAAATTTGAAAATCAGAAAACCGGTGAAAAAGCGGTGGATTGGAATTTGGGGTACATGTTTGGTTCTTCCCCAAAAACAGTCTTGGAGGATCAAACCAGCCACTCAAATTTTGCAGAAGCAAACTATCATGCCGATCAAATTCAAGGGTATATCCGAGAAGTCCTGCAGCTCGAAGCAGTAGCCTGTAAAGATTGGCTTACCAATAAAGTGGATCGCTCTGTCACTGGACGCGTCGCTACTCAGCAAACAGTAGGCGAAATCCAATTGCCGCTGAATGACGTGGCCGTGATGGCCTTGGACTTTACAGGAAATAAAGGAATTGCAACTTCCATCGGACATGCGCCTGTGGCAGCTTTGGTAAATCCGGAAGCTGGTAGCCGATTGGCAATCGCTGAGGCCATGACTAACCTCGTATTTGCACCGATTCAAGATGGCCTAGCAGGCATCTCACTTTCCGCCAACTGGATGTGGCCGGCCAAAAACGAAGGAGAAAACGACCGATTGTATCGAGCAGTCGATGCCGTTTCAAAATTTGCCATTGATCTGGGTGTGAATATTCCTACTGGAAAAGATTCCCTGTCGATGACTCAAAAATACCCGGATGGAAAAGTAGTTTACTCTCCAGGAACGGTGATTATTTCCACCGTAGGAGAATGTAGCGACGTGAAAAAAACGGTTAAAGCGGCTATCAAACCTGTCAAAGGAAGTCGTTTGATTTACATAGATTTCTCCAAAGACGAATTAAATCTTGCAGGATCCAGCTTCTACCAAGCCATCAACAAGGTGGGAACCAGCACGCCAGACATCCAAGATCCAGCGTATTTCGGAAAGGCATTTACTGCTGTCCAAGATCTGATCGATCAAACCTGGATTCTTGCAGGCCATGATATTTCTTCCGGTGGTTTAATCACAGCATTGCTAGAGATGTGTTTCCCTTCTCAAAAAGTCGGCTTGGATGTCA
>JAHEBE010000475.1 GCA_024642365.1 Algoriphagus sp. | reverse complement strand
CGCAGCGGTTGGGAAATAAAATCATTGAGATCGAACATCTCAGTAAATCGTACGGCGATAAGGTGCTTGTTGATGATTTTAATTACGTGTTTAAGAAGAAAGATCGAGTTGGAATCGTCGGCCCCAATGGCGCAGGGAAGACCACTTTTCTAAATATGATCACGGGACAGCTTGCGCCGGATTCCGGGAAAGTTGCCATAGGCCAGACGACCGCTTTTGGCTATTACCGTCAGGAGGAGAGCAGTTTTGACGAATCAAAACGATTGATAGACATCGTGAAGGAAGTAGCTGAGGTAGTGGTTTTGGACAAGGGACAGACGATTACAATCAGTCAGTTTTTGACCCAGTTTGGATTCCCTCCAAAACAACAACATACGCCAATCGAGAAATTAAGTGGAGGCGAGCGTCGAAGACTTCAGTTGCTGATGGTCTTGATCAAAAACCCAAACTTTCTGATTCTCGATGAGCCTACGAATGATTTGGACATCATGACTTTAAATACGCTCGAAGAGTTTTTGGATTCATTTCCGGGTTGCCTGATCATCGTATCTCACGATCGATACTTTATGGATCGCTTGGTGGAGCATTTGTTTGTGTTTGAGGGAGAAGGAGAGATCTCTGATTTTCCTGGGAATTATACGGAGTTTAGAGAGGCGGAGAAGGAGCAAAAAGACCGAAGTCCGAAGACCGAAGACCGAAGCAATCCAGCGAATAGTAAGAATCAAGAGGAGAAAGTTGACGAGAAATCAGCTCCTGCAAAAGTAAAAGCCAGCTTTAAGCAAAAGAATGAATTCAAGGAAGTGACCGCTTCTATGGCAAAATTAGAAAAAGAGAAAGCCGAGCTTACCGAAAAAATCAGCGGAGGAAATTCCGATCACGAAGAATTGATGAAAATCTCTTCTAGAATGCTTGAGATCGATGCGAAGCTGGAAGAGTTGGAACTGACTTGGTTGGAGCTAAGTGAATTCGAAGGGATAGAGTAGTTTTTGCCATATACGTCATTGCGAGGATGGATTTTTTCCTAGGAATTAGCAGAGAAACTCCCATCCGAAGCAATCTTTTAATTTTTAGCAGATTGCTTCGGAAATGAATGTTTGCAAATAGAGGAATGGTTCAAAGAATTCCTCGCAATGACGATCTAATACAGAAATGCCACTTTTACTCCTCCATACCAATTCCTCGTCGGGGCAGGTTGGTAGTACCTTCCGCCAAAAGGGTTCAGATCATTTCCCAAGGAATAACTTTCATCGAGTAAATTGTCAACGCCTCCAAAAGCTTCCAACTCCCACTTTCCAGCGAAGCTTTTCGCCCATCCAAATCGGAGATTCACAAGATTGTAAGCATCCTGATAGACGGTATTCGCATCATTGAGCGGAAGCTCACTCACGGATTGATGCGTGAAATTCAGGTAGAATCCTGGCTTGGTCCGCAGATCAAGTCTTGAGACTAAGGTCATTTTTGGGACACCTGTCAATTCATTGCCTGAAAAATCATTTGACCCTTTTTTGTAATCTTTAAATTCAAAGAATTGACCGGTGTATGCCGTACCCAAGCTAAGATCTTGAATAAATCCCTGGCCATTTTTGATCAAACTGTAATCAATAGCTGCTTCGATTCCCTTTTGATCTGTGGCTCCTGCGTTTTGAAATAATACGACTCCTTGAGGATTTGTAAAGGTGGTGATCGTCTGATCGAGTTTGAAGTAATAAGCAACCAGATCTAAATTGAATTTTTCTTTTCCAACCCGGTAACCGATCTCATAATTGATTCCTTTTTCGGCTTCTAAATCTAGATTCAAGCTCCCCTCATTGGTCCGTACCTCATCGATGGTAGGTGGAGAAAATCCACTGCTCAAACTTGCATAGAGAGAAGAGAATGGGTTGATACCATAATTCAAAGCCACTCTTGGAACTACAATCGGATCGAAAGTTCGGGTTTGGAGTCCTGTCAGGCCACCTGCAGCATTGATTTGACGGTCGATCTCGAAGCTGGAAAAGTTCTCGCTCAGCCCTATTGTAAAAAGGAACTTGCTCGAAACATTCCATTCTG
>JAHEBE010000147.1 GCA_024642365.1 Algoriphagus sp. | reverse complement strand
AAGCTTTTAGGGGAGATCGGGCAGAGGCTTAAGAGATTCCTTATATTGGTTCAAAATTAAGATACATGGCAAATTTTAACATTGACGCTGATAAATCGCTCACTTATGATGCAATTGTAGTCGGTTCAGGAATCAGTGGCGGCTGGGCTGCTAAAGAGCTTTGCGAAGCTGGGTTGAAAACTTTAGTATTAGAGCGAGGACGAATTGTAGAGCACGTGAAAGACTATACTACAATGAACCTCGATCCTTGGGATATGGAGTATCGTGGAGGGATGACTCCCGAGCAAAAAGCTATTCATCCGATTGGCCAGCGTGTAGGATTTGTCGGAGAAACGAATCAGCATTTTTATGCCAACGATATCGAAAATCCATATACTGAGGTCAAGCCCTTTCTTTGGGTTCGAGCCCATCAGATGGGAGGAAGATCACTTCTTTGGGGCAAGCAAACCTATCGCTGGTCGGACTTGGATTTTGAGGCAAATGCCAAGGATGGCCACGGGGTAGACTGGCCCATCCGCTACAAAGACATCGAATCCTGGTACACCTATGTAGAGAAATTTGCGGGTATCTCGGGAGAAGCATTAGGACTTCCTCAGTTACCCGATTCCCATTTTTTACCTCCGATGGAATTGAATTGCGTGGAAAAACATGTCAAGGAACGTATCGAGAAAGAATACAATGGGCGAAATATGATTATCGGTCGTGTGGCACATTTGACTGAGCCGCTTAATGGTCGTGGCAAATGCCAATTTCGAAATCGTTGTGACCGAGGCTGTCCTTATGGCGCTTATTTCAGCAGTAATGCGGTCACTTTACCTGCAGCAAATGCGACTGGAAATCTGACCATCAGACCTTTTTCGATCGTGCAGTCGATCGTATATGATGAGAATTTGGGGAAAGCGACCGGCGTCAGAATTATTGATTCGGAGACCAACGAGGAGATTGTTTACAAAGCAAAAATCATTTTTGTAAATGCCTCGACGCTGAGCACAACACAGATTTTGTTGAATTCTACCTCCAGCAGATTCCCGAATGGACTTGGGAATGACAGTGGTGAACTAGGCCATAACTTGATGGATCATACGTATCGAGTAGGAGCCACCGGATTGGTGGATGGATTTGAAGATCAGTATTACAAAGGGCGGCGTCCAAATGGAATTTACATTCCTAGATATGTGAATCTCAAAGACGGCCCACAGTCGGAGAAATTTGTCAGAGGCTTTGGTTTCCAAGGTGGAGGGCAGCGAGCAGGATGGGGACAAGGGACCAACATGCAGGAATTCGGAGGGGAATTCAAAGATAAAATCATGAATCCAGGACCTTGGGAATTTTTCATTACCGGTTTTGCCGAGTCACTTCCCAATCATGAGAATAAAGTCTATCTCAATAAAGATGTCCTCGATAAATGGGGCCAACCTACCCTCTCCATCGATGCTGAGTGGGGGCCAAACGAGCTCGCAATTAATGCGCAAATGCGTGTCGATGCCAAAGAAATGCTTGAAAGAGCTGGACTCAAAGATATTGTGGACTTTGACAACAAACATGAAATGGGCTACGGAATCCATGAAATGGGAACTGCTCGAATGGGAAAAGACCCTAAGACTTCTGTGCTGAATGCTACAAATCAGGTTCATTCCTGCAAAAACGTATTTGTAACAGACGGTGCTGCGATGGCATCTTCGTCCTGTGTCAATCCTTCCCTTACTTACATGGCTTTGACTGCCCGAGCAGCAGCCCATGCTGTTTCTGAACTTAAAAAATCAAATCTCTAAGCCATGAATAGAAGAGACGCTTTACGAAAAACAGGTTTGCTAGCTGGATCAGCTGTAGCAGTTCCTAGTCTTTTTTCACTCCTTCAGTCCTGTAGCCAAACCCCAAGGTTGGGATGGACGCCTCAGTTTTTAAGCGAGGACCAGGCACAATTTATACATGCCTTTGTAGATACCATTCTTCCAAAAACAGAAACGCCGGGTGGAATTGATGTGAAGACGGATATTTTTCTGGATTTGGTCTATGCCAAAACTTACGGACCTGAGGCGCAAGCTAAAGTCAAAGAGGGGATAGATCAGCTCAACGCACAAGCGAAGGAGGGATTTGGAAAAGATTTTACGGCACTAACGCCTGAGGATAAAACCGCTTTCCTTCAAGCACAAGAAGCCAATACTGCAACCTTCAATCGTGGAGTTTGGGGTACTGCCGTGGGTGAGCAAAAGCCGGTGGGTTTCTACCGACAGCTCAAATCCCAGGTACTTTGGGGTTATTTCAGTTCGGAGGAAATTGGGAAAAATGTATTGAATTACGATCCGATTCCAGGAGAGTATTTGGGCTGTATTCCAGTTTCTGATGTGGGAAAAGTCTGGAGTTTGTAGTCGATCAAGAATTGGAATAAAAAGCGGTGAGCCCTAAAAGCTCACCGCTTTTTATTAGAATACCTGTAAGGAATTTCTTGAAGGAATATGATGGACTGCTAGCCCAGGCATATTTTCATTGAGCCAGTTTTTGACAAACTCCGATCCGCCTTCTTCACTTGCAGAATGTCCGATCTCAATCATGGAAAGCTTCATTCCGATTTCATTGGCGGCACGAACATATTCAGGAGTTTCCCATTCATTGGACTCTCCACAGACAAGGACATCTGGACGATGCTCCATGATTTGGGTAATCTGAAGACGTCCCCCGACAGCCCCGGGAAGTAATAGAACTTTCGTGCAAGTTTGATTCAAGTCCCCCACATAGCGCATTGCAGGCACGCCCAGTTTGGTTTTGATATGATTAATTAAGCTGCGCAGATTCGTTTTTGGAATAGTTAATATCCTGTTTCCAGGCGTGTAAAACTCATCCCAACCTAAATCACCAACTACCCCAACTCTAACACCGTCATCCACCATACGATGTACATAATCATGGTTTCTCCATAAGGTGATCCCATGTTTTTCCATTAAATCATATTTGGCTCTGAAGACCGGATCATCTTGTAAGTAATCGGTTTCATCCTGACCTGAAAAAAAAGTGGGCTCGTGGGGTATGATCAGATTAGCTTTCAATGCTATGGCTTTTTGGATAATTTCCATCGTCGTAAACATGGTTGTTACTACCCCAGTCACCACAGTATCCCGAGATCCAATCTTGATGGTGTCTACAGTCTTTTCAAAAGGGCCATTAGGTACTTGGCTGATGAAAGTATCCATGATTTCTCCGACCGTCCAGGACTTATACCGTTCCGAAGAAAATGAGGTGAGCGGAGCGGACATCAAACCGGCTCCTAGGAGCACTCCTGATTTTAGAATGAACTGCCTTCGAGAAGGTATATTTTTTTGGCTCATGAGCATTGTTTTGTTTCAATTTAAGCAAATTGAAAAGAGCGCTCTAATCAATTTGAATAAAAAAAGCCTTGAGTTCTTCACTCAAGGCTTTGTAATAACAAAAGAGATTTTGCTACTCAACTTTGATATTCGAAATCCAAAGCGTCCGCTGCCCCTCTGCGTTTTTGTGTGTGGTGACAAATTTTAGTGGACCGTGAGTTTCTACATTTTCCCAAGTTGTTGGTCGTCCATCTGGACCATTTCCTCTTCGAAATACCCATTCCGTGATCATTTTATTTTCATCCAAGTATAGATCATAAGCATCTCCTGGAGTATACCCCATCCCCGGTGATGCCGGTTCGCCTGATTGGTATAAAATTGTCAGCTTGGTGGAAGTTTTTCCTGCTATTGGAGAAGGAACGCCTTCAGCAACTTCAAATGTATAACCTGTATCCCAGGCCAACTGAAATGGCATCATCGCCCAATATTTGTCATTGATAAATCCTCCATCCTGGGCAGGAAGAGAGTCTGCGGTAAGGCTATAAGTAAAAGTTGTGTCAGGTCCGGAATAAGAAACCGTACTGTCTTTGATGTTCCATTTCCAATCTCTGGAGAAAACATTTACAGAGTCTCTTTGCACATTCCAAGTGTATGAAATGGAGTTGACTTGATCGAAACTTTCAAATCCATAAGCTTTGGCAACTTGAAATGGAAGTGTTTCCGGAACAGTTTCTTTCTGCTGGCATGAGGCAAGAAGCCCAAGAAGAAATAAGGAAAAGAGTAGGTTTTTCATAAGTGATGGTTTTTTCAAATATAACAGAATCAGTTGTTTCATTGTTTCGCTAGCCATTTTTTATACTTCTGATACTCCAGGAATTCATAGATTTTTTTAATAAATCTAAAATACCGTGTGGTGATGAGCATTCCCAAGAAAAGGCTTGATGGGAAGATTTTTTTCTTCCCTTTGGCGGTTCCGTTTAAGATCGATTTTGCAACCCAGGCAGCAGATTGTCGCGGATAGGCTTTGGGAATGTTTGAACCTGCTGTTTCGAAGAACTTGGTCTCAGTAGAAATCGGAAACACCAGCGTGAGCCAATTTCCTGTTTTCTCAGACCAGATTGTTCGAGCCCATTGCAACAACGCAGATTTGGTGGCACCATAGAGACTATAGCCAGGGAGATGCCAATAGGACATCGCAGAAGCCGTGATGATCAATCGAAAAGGTTTTTCAGGGAAAAGTTCGCGAAGCATAAATCCGATTTGGATTGGACTGTGCACATTGAGCTGAAAGAGCTGATCCATTTGCTTCCAGTTCTGCCTTTCTGCGGGTCCAAATTCGGCTTTTCCAGCATTGGCAAAGCAAAAATCCACATGCTTCCAATTTGCCTGAACCCAATCAATAATTTGATGATTCCCCTCTTTTTGGCTTAGGTCACAGGCGATGATCCCCACCACGGTCGGGAATTCTTGTTGAAGTGCTTCTAATTTTTTTTGATTGATATCGACTAATAAAATTTGGGGGCTAGATGGACTGATTTGACGTAACAATTCTAATCCGATCCCAGAAGCGGCCCCGGTGATGATGCAATTTGCTTCAGTAAATGACTTATAGCTCATAGTCAGGAACCGGGAAGTTTATTCTGAATGGGTTTATTTTTACAGCAAATAATGGTTTTTGAAGACGTACGTCTGGGAAAAATGCCGGATCAAGCTGGTTGATTTTCACCTTGGCAAATTTCCCCCATCCACTACCGGTAGGTTTGGTAAAAAAGTTTACTTCATGATAGATTTGAAGCAAATCGATGGGCAAAAGAGAAGTACTCATCGGGAGAGGCAGCCCGACAGGATTTACCTCGCAGGAGAAAATGGTATGATCTCCAGCAAAGATTTGAATGGAAGTTTGCCCATTTTCCTCAACCCAGGAAAAGGGCAAGGTCTCTTTAGGAATCCCCCAATTCGCACGACCATTTTGAGTGCTTGCTTCTGAGTCGACATAAATCTTTGTGATGGATTGTTTGCTTTCGGGGTTAAATTTCCCAGGAATAAGCAATAATTCATGGTAAGGTCCGACTGGAGATTTGTGATAATTGACCAGCATCAAGTAGCCTAAACCACCTTTGAATTTCCCTTGGAGGTGCTCGGGTAAATGACCGAATTTTTCAACCCAATCTTTGGAGAATTTATATACTAAAATAATTCCCTCCCCTTCCAATTGCCAAGGAGCTGGAGCCTGAAGATAAAACTTCGACTTAGTTGAAAGGTCTTTTGGGAGATCAGCCATAAGGTGAAGGGCTGATTGAAGTCCAGCCGCCGTCTATGATGAGCGTTTGTCCAGTGATGTGTTTTGCTCCATCAGACACCAGAAAACAAGCTGCGGCGGCAATATCCTCTACAGATGCAGGTCTACCCAAAGGAGTAAGTTTGGACCAAGTAGGTAAGTATTCGGGGTCCATGTTTGTCCGATTAGTTAATGTTGCACCAGGAGCGATGGTATTGATTCGGATTCCTAACGGTGCAAGTTCCAGAACAAGATTTTTAGCCAGCATTTCTATGGCGGCCTTACTCATAGCATAGGCTGCTAGATTTTCGTGACTCTGATGTGCAGTGACCGAAGAAGTGAAAAGGATGGTGCCTCCATTTTTTTGTTCCTTCATCACTTTTGCGGCTGCCTGAGTAAGAAAAAAAGTGCCGGCTTGATTTATTCTATTGACTTCAAAAAAGTCTGCTCTTGAATAGGCTAGGAAATTTCCAAATAAGGTTATTCCAGCATTTGCGATAACTATATCAACTGATCCAAAATCGGAAACTGCCGTAGAAATCAACCGATCAATAACTTCTTCCGAACTGGAATCACCAGGCACAGGAATGGCAGGCATTCCAAATTGGTGAGCTATTTTTTTACAGGCTTCTTCAATCAAACCTTCCTCCAGATCATTCAAAACCAGATTGACACTCTGCGCAGCTAATTTCTCCGCTATTGCCAAACCGATCCCTTGTCCTGCCCCGGTAATGATTGCTGTTTTTTTCAGTTTCATTTCTGCTTTAATGGGAGTCTCGCTTTACTTCTGAACCTGAACTTCCCTGTAAGAAATCAAAGTCCACTCCATCGTGCGCCTGATTTACCTTGTCTAAAAATAGGTTGACATACCCGCGCTCATAGGGGAGGTTGATCGTTTTGAACTCGGATTTTCTTTTTGCCATTTCTTCCTCGGAGATCAACAGATTTAGCGTTCGATTTGGAACGTTGAGTTCGATCAGATCCCCATTCTGGACAAAAGCCAAAGGCCCTCCAATGGCAGATTCGGGAGAAACGTGGAGTACCACCGTTCCATAGCCGGTGCCACTCATTCGACCATCAGAAATTCTAACGATATCTTTGATTCCCTTTTCCAATAATTTTTTGGGAAGCCCCATATTGCCAACTTCAGGCATACCAGGATATCCTTTTGGGCCAACATTTTTCATGACCATCACACAATTTTCATCGATGTTCAATTCAGGGGAATCAATCATGGCTTTGTATTCATCGATGTTTTCAAAAACCACTGCTCGTCCGGTATGGGTGAGTAGATGGGGGCTGGCCGCAGATGGTTTGATCACCGCTCCATTTGGGCATAAATTTCCTTTTAGGACTGCAATGCCTGATTCAGGTTTGATCGGGCTGTCGAAAGTTCCGATTAGATTACGATCGTAGCATTCTGCTTTTTCAATATTTTCTCCAATGGTTTTACCATTCACTGTTAGTGCATCAGTGTGAAGTTGTTTTTCGATTTCTTTCATTACAGCAGGTAATCCACCTGCATAAAAAAGATCCTCTACCCAATGTTCACCGGAAGGTTGCACGTTGGCAATTAAGGGAATTTTAGAGGAGAAATGATCAAAATCTGTGAGGTCTAGATCTACCCCGATTCGCTTTGCAATCGCCGTTAGATGCAGGATGAAATTGGTGGATCCACCCAAGGCAGCATTAACCATGATCGCATTTTCAAATGCTTTTCGAGTTAAAATTTTGGACATTTTCAAATCCTCATTCACCATTTCAACGATTCGCATTCCTGCCATATGTGCGAGGACTTTTCTTCTGGAATCTGC
>JAHEBE010000010.1:15681-28974 GCA_024642365.1 Algoriphagus sp. | reverse complement strand
TCCCCATCGTAGCTAAAAGACATTAGTCCATTCGTAGCGATTGATAAAAATCGGATTGGGTAAGTTTTGAAATCAGTAAGTGCTTTCGTGTCTTTCGGATTAGAAATTTGCATCCCAAAAACATTGAAGTTTCCATTTGATTCGCTCAAATAGAAGATTTCAGATTCATCGGGAGAAAAGACTGGATTTCGGTCCTCTCCATAAAAACTGGTTAGCATTTGGTGATTTCCTGTCGCTCCATCATAAATCCATATGTCTCTTGCTATTCCCGATTGATGATGTTTTCTCCATTCGTTTTCTCCACCCTTTTTATCATGATAAATGATTTTGCTACCGTCTTTGCTAGACTGAATGTATTCTGCAGGAATGGTCCAAATTTGATCTACCCTCCCCCCTTTTGCCGGCACGGCATAAACTTCAGGTTGTGAGCCAGTTGGATACTGTCGATGAGAAGTAATATCTAACCTTGCAGCCCCAAAAACCACTTTAGATCCATCTGCTGAAAATTCAAAAGGAAGTTCATCATTGGAATGATAAGTTAATCTAGATGCAGGGCCGCCATTGGCATTCATTATGAAAATATCAAAGTTGCCATAGCGATCAGAGGCAAAAGCGATCTGATTACCATCCTTACTCCAAACAGGCTTATAATCATGCGCTTCATGAAAGGTGATTTGATTTGCGTCTCCACCTGTACTCGAAACGACATACAAATCACCTTTATAAGTAAAGGCGATTCTTGAGCCATCCGGAGAAATGGACGGGTATCTCATCCATTGCGGAGGAGCCTGTGCAAATCCTAGTCCGATGAATAAGAAAGTTAGAAAAAGGGTTAAAAATGATTTTTTCAGGGTCATAGTCTTTTTATTAATAGGGCCGAAAATACTAAAAATTCCTTCACCAAATTCCCCTTTTCTATCAACGGAGAAAGCCTGATCAATCAAGAAAAAACACATTGATTCCTTCTTTTTTTCGTTCCTTCGCAACGCAGACCTATATTTGCTGCTTGAAAAATATTTATTGATGAATTCATTTATAGAAGAACTACGCTGGAGAGGAATGCTTCAGGACATGACGCCGGATTTAGAAGATCATTTGAAAAAGGGAATGACTTCAGCCTATTTGGGTTTTGATCCGACCGCTGATTCACTTCATATAGGTCATTTGGTTGGAGTAATGACTTTGTTACATTTTCAGCGTTCGGGACATAAGCCATTTGCTCTAGTAGGAGGAGCTACAGGAATGATCGGAGATCCCTCTTTTAAATCAGCTGAACGTAATCTATTGGATAAATCAACTTTAGACCATAATGTGGCTTGTCTTAAAGATCAACTTGCGAAATTTTTAGATTTTTCAGGAGCAGCTACCAACAAAGCTGAATTGGTTAATAACTACGACTGGATTTCAAAATTTAGTTTTTTGGATTTTATCCGCGATATCGGTAAGCACATTACGGTAAATTACATGATGTCGAAAGACTCCGTAAAACGAAGATTAGAGGATGGAAATGGGCTTTCTTTTACGGAATTCACCTATCAATTGATCCAAGGTTACGACTTTTACCACCTTTGGAAAAATGAAAATTGTACGGTACAGCTCGGCGGATCTGACCAATGGGGAAACATTGTAACAGGTACAGAATTGATCAGACGAATGGGAAGTGGAAGTGCTTATGCTTTGACTGTGCCATTGATCACCAAAGCGGATGGGACAAAATTTGGAAAAACTGAAGGAGGTTCTGTCTGGTTGGATCCTGAGAAAACTTCTCCCTATGCTTTCTACCAGTTTTGGCTAAATGTTTCAGATGAAGATGCCTCCAAATACATTCGGATTTTCACGGTATTAGATCAAGTTACAATTGAATCTTTAGAAGCAGAGCATGCACAAGCGCCTCATCTTCGTATTATTCAGAAAGAAATAGGAAAGCAAATAACAACCATGGTGCATGGGGAAAAAGAGTACGAAATTGCCCTTAAAGCTTCCGAGATTCTCTTTGGAAAATCTTCTACTGAAGATCTTGCTGCATTGGATGAGCGAACTTTCTTGCAAGTTTTTGATGGTGTGCCTCAAGTTCAAATCAGTGCTGCTGAGTTTAAAGCGGTTGGTAATGTTTTGGATTTGTTTGGAGATGTGACTCAAGGAGTTGTATTTCAATCTAAAGGAGAAGCTAGAAAGATGATACAAGGAGGAGGAGTCAGCATCAATAAAGAAAAACTTGCAGATCCTAACGAAAGCCTTTCGATGAATCTCTTGCAAGGGAAATATTTGCTGGTCCAGAAAGGCAAAAAGAATTATTTCATTATTGAGGTAAAATAAGTTTCTGATATTCAATCAAAAAAGTGCTTCAATACGAAATTGAAGCACTTTTTTTTTATTTCTTTTTCAATTACCTCAAAATTCACGGGGCTTTTTGACCCAAGTTTAATACCTTTGATTTCAAACTTTTTATCTTCAATTAGGCAATGGCAGGCGAGAAAAATAAAGAAAAATTAATCCTGGATTCAGCAGTAGCACTATTTACAACAAAAGGGTATCAGGCTACCCGGATGGAGGATGTGGCTAAGAATGCTGGTATCAGTAAAGGTTTAACCTATTTCTATTACAAGAATAAAGAAGACCTTTTCATGGCTTTAACAAAAAAGGCATTTGATCAATTCAAGGATGAGTTTCGTGAAGTTTACAAGAGCAATGGAAAATCAGGATTGCAAAAAACCTCTGATCTTTTGATCCGGATCTGCGCCTTTGCAAAGCGTAATCAAGTTTATTATGATTCAATTATCAATTTTTTGGACTTGGTAAAGCAATACAACAATCCGGAAACTAGAGAAATGATTAACCCATTGATTCTAAAAAGCAGTCATTTTTTAAAGCTTTTGGAAGTGCATCAAGATCCTGCGAAAATTGGAATTTCAATTGTAATTCAGGGTCAAAAAGATGGAAGTATCCGTCCGGAATTGCAACCTGAAATCACCTTTTTCGCTATTTGGAGTATGATCATTGGATATGAAAAAATGCTCGGCCCAATTGAATTTGAAGGAAAAGACATGAAAGTTTATCCTGAAAATTGGGAACCAGGTTTCCTAAAGTTGATGGCTGATATGCTAAAAGGGACAATCCAGGCTACTAAACCTGCCACAGTTCAAGGAAGCCTGTTCTAACGATGAAGCTGTTCCGTATCTTTCTTCTACTTTTTCTATTAGCTTCTTGTAGTCCTAAAACACATGTGGACTTAATTATCCTAAATGCCACCATTGTAGCCGTAAAGAGTGGGAGTTTGGTGGAAAACCAAACCGTCATTATTTCTGAAGGACGGATTCTTGCAGTGGGTGATGAATCTATTAAAGAAGTATATGAAGCAAACCAATTGGTAGATGCTGAAGGCAAATTTCTGATGCCTGGACTTTGGGACAACCATGTTCATTTTGGCGGAGCTGAGTATGTAGACGAAAATGAAAAACTCTTACCACTATACCTTGCATTTGGTGTCACCAGTGTAAGAGACGCCGCCGGAGACATCAGCCTAGATGTTTTGAAATGGCGAAATGAGATTAATGAGGGCAAAAGAATTGGTCCAAAAATTTTTACCTCGGGGCCCAAATTAGAAGGGATTGGGTCAATTTGGCCTGGGGATCTTGAAATTGGGAATACCGAAGAATTAAAGTTGGCATTGGATTCATTGGACAAGTTGAAAGTGGATTTTGTAAAGATTACGGATAATGCTTTAGCCCCCGATCTTTTTTTAGAAGCCGTAAAACAAGCAAAATCTAGAGGCTATTCAGTTTCTGGACATATTCCAGTGGGACTTACTTTAGATCAAGTTTCTAAAGCTGGGCAGAAAACAGTAGAGCACCTTGGTTATTTACTCCGTATGACTAGCCCAAAGGAATCTGAAATTTCAGAAGGTAGAAGATCAGGTACTTTATCTGCGGCTGAAGCTGCAATCCTCCAATTGGAAACAAGAAATGATTCTCTGACTTTGGCAAATTTCAAACAACTAGCTGCACAAGGGACGGGGATTGTACCCACCTTATTGATTAGCTACAATATCGCCTACCTGGATGAGAATAATTTCGATCAGGATTCCATACTCAACTACCTCGGACCAAAATTGAAGGCAAGTTACCAGTGGAGAATAGATCGGATGGCTCAAGACACTCCTGAAGACAAGCAAAATCGAAAGGATAATTTTGAGCGAACTGCCAATTTAATTCCTTTAGTTAAAGAGGCTGGGATGAAAATTTATGCAGGGACTGATGCTGGTTATTTGAATACCTATGATTATCCTGGTTTAGGAATTCATTTGGAGCTCCAAAAACTGGTAACCTATGGGTTGAGTCATCAAGAAGCATTAGAGGCTTCAGTTGTCAATGGCCCTGAGTATTTTGAGTTAGAAGCTGATTTTGGATCAGTTGAAAAGGGAAAAATTGCAAACCTTATTTTGCTTAATGCTAACCCACTCGAAAATATTAAGCACACTTTGACTATCGATGCTGTAATAAAAGATGGCCGCTATTTTTCTAGGGAGGATTTAGATAGCATGCTTTTAGAAATTAAAAACTGGGTTAGTAAACAATAAAAAAAGGCTTCCAAATTGTATTTGGAAGCCTTTTTTAAGCAAAATCATTAATGAACTTCACCCATCATTTTTTTAATAATCGGTTTCAATAGGAATAGTACAATAGCCGATCCCATGACCGTATAAACGATCAACATGTATTGATCTGGCATTTGAGCTAGAGCTTCCTCCGAACCACCGCTTGCCTCTCCTGCAATTAATCCTGCGAAAAGATTTCCGAGTGCAACTGAAAGGAACCAAATTCCCATCATTTGACCTCCGTAACCTTTTGGAGCTAGTTTGGTAACTAAGGATAAGCCAACAGGCGATAAACTCAATTCCCCAAAGGTGTGAAGCATATAAGTCATGATCAGCCAAGTTGGCGCTGCCAACTCTCCAGAGGCAGCAATTTTAGCTGCGAAGTACATTACCAAGAAGCCTACTCCTAAAAGAATCAATCCGAATGTAAACTTGAGTGGAGAACTTGGCTCAAGGTTTCTTCTTCCCAACCACACCCAAAGCGCACCAAAGAAAGGCGCGAAAATGATAATGAAGAGGGAATTAATTGATTGGAAATAGCTGGCAGGAATTTCCCATCCCAACATCATTCGATTGGTGAATCGCTCTCCGAATAGGTTTAGTGTAGAACCAGCTTGTTCGAATCCAGACCAAAACATGGCTGAAAAAAGAAATAAGATTGCGATCACTCCTACTTTGTTTTTATCGGATTTATCTAATCCTCCAAAAGCAATTACATAACCTAAAAATCCAAAAGCAACCACCGCGATCACAGTTCCTGAAGCCCCTGCGATTGCTGAGACATCAATAGGAACTAATCCCATGAATAGAAATCCAACGACAGCTGCTAAAACGATCAAAATGATAGAGGTATTGGTCTTAAGCTTTTTGTTACCAGCTTTTTCAACTTCTGTAACGAAAACAGGCTTTTCCCCTAATCCATCAAGGTTATTACTTGTCAACTTATATTGAATTAAGCCGATTACCATACCTAAACCAGCTACTCCAAAACCTAAATGCCAGTCATAAGTAGCGAGTGTACCACAAATCAAAGGCGCAATAAAACCACCGATATTGATTCCCATGTAAAAAATAGAGAACCCTGCATCACGCTTAGAACTGCCTGCGGGATATAATTGACCTACGATGGAGCTAATGTTTGGCTTAAGTAAACCAGTTCCCAATACAATCAATATTAATCCTAAGAAAAAGGAATTTGTATCGAAGGAGGTTAAAGCAACTTTTTCAACTTCAGCCTCTCCAAAAAGATTTATTATACCTGGAAGTGCCATTGTAAAGTGGCCCATGGCAATAATTATCCCTCCATACCATACAGATTGTTTTAGACCAAATAATCGATCTGCAAGCCAACCTCCTGGTAAAGCCAAAAGATAGACCCCCATAGTATAGAGTCCATAAATAGCCCCGGATGTTTTGTCATCAAATCCCAATCCTCCATCAAAAACCGCAGTAGTCATGAAAAGGATAAGCAAAGCTCGCATTCCATAATAACTGAAACGTTCCCACATCTCAGTAAAGAATAGTGTCATCAAGCCTTTTGGATGGCCAAAAATTGTTGGCCCGTCAAATTCAGGAGTAAGTTGTTTTTCCAAGGATCGTGTTATTTGGGTTGATTAAATTTTACAATGATACTCTTTTTTGGCACTTGTTTCCAAAAGTAAAGTCAGGGAATTGATTTCCGGTCACAAAATTAACTAAGGCAAAATTGCATGAAATTGGAAGAATTCTAATGTTAAAAATACACGACAGAATAATCATCTGTTTTTTCTTCGTAATCGATTGTAACGGTAAAAAAAGCACTTTTTTGATTTAGAAATAGGAAGAATTTCCTAATTTTGTTCAGACGATTTTCAGTTATTAAACCCAAATACTATGCAGGATCAAGTTCTGGAATTTCAGACCTCTCCCCTGTCTTTTCTTGACTTCGAAACAAGCGGAAAAGTACATTACAATCTTCCACCTGCAGCATTGGTGGAGTTGGCTTTAGCCAGGAAAGAAGGATACCTCACCGAAACTGGGGCACTTATGGCAGATACAGGCACCTTTACTGGTAGATCTCCAAAGGACCGCTACATTGTTTTAGATGAAAAAACGAGAGATTCAGTTTGGTGGGGTGATATTAATATCGCTTTTGAGCCCAAAAAATTCGAAGCTTTGCAGGCCAAAATGCTCGACTTTCTCCAAGACAAAGATTTATTTGTTCGAGATGCTTTTGCTGGTGCGGATCCAAATCACCGTTTAAATCTGAGGGTGATCAATACCTTGGCTTGGCATAATCTCTTTTGTAATAACATGTTTTTAAGACCAAGCGAAGAGGAGCTTTCCAGTTTTGAGAATGATTTTACGATTATTTGTGCACCGGAATTTAGAGCGGATCCAGCAACAGATGGTACAAAAAATCCAAATTTTGCTATCCTAAATCTTAGTAAGCGAATGATTTTGATTGGAGGAACAGCGTATGCTGGGGAAATGAAAAAAGGGATTTTCTCGGTTCTCAATTATATCCTTCCTCATGAAAAGCAAATTCTTTCCATGCATTGTTCTGCTAACGTTGGAAAAAATGGGGATACTGCGATCTTTTTTGGATTATCAGGTACAGGAAAAACTACCCTTTCAGCAGATCCTAATAGATCATTAATCGGGGATGATGAGCATGGTTGGACTTCGAATGGTGTCTTTAATTTTGAAGGCGGATGCTATGCTAAAGTGATCGACTTAAGCAGAGAAAAAGAGCCGGAAATATTTGATGCAATCCGATTTGGGGCGATTGTAGAAAACACAAGGTTCAAAAAAAATAGCCGTGAAATAGATTATTCGAATAAATCAGTCACTGAAAACACGCGGACAGCTTATCCAATAAACTTTATTCCAAATGCGATTCAGCCTTCGGTAGCTGGAATTCCAAAAAACATCTTCTTTTTGACTGCGGATGCTTTTGGGGTTATTCCCCCAATTTCAAAATTGAATAAAAGTCAAGCGATGTACCATTTTATATCCGGATATACTGCAAAAGTTGCAGGTACTGAGATGGGTATCACAGAGCCAAAATTAACTTTCTCTGCTTGTTTTGGAGCTGCATTCTTACCACTCCACCCCACAGCATACGCGACTCTTTTTGGGGAAAAGATGGAAGCATACGAAACTAATGTTTGGCTGATCAATACCGGATGGACAGGTGGCCCTTATGGAACTGGTTCCAGAATGAAATTGGCTTATACAAGAGCGATGATTTCCGCAGCTCTTGATGGGGAGCTTGAAAAAGTAACTTTTGTTTCTCATCCTGTATTTGGATTCCAAGTGCCACAATCTTGCCCAGAAGTTCCCTCTGAGATTTTAAATCCAAGAGCTACTTGGCCAAATGCAGGAAATTATGACAAGCAAGCTCAAGAACTTGCCTATTCATTTATTAAGAATTTTGAGCAATTCAGTGAATTTGCCTCAGCTGACATACTAGCTGGAGCGCCAAAAGTTTAACAGTATATAAACCCAACTATGACCAACGGCCTGTGCGATATGCACAGGCTTTTTTAATGAATAGGGCAAATACCGTATTGAGAGAGGATTATCTGAAAGATACTTTTGAATAATTATTCACTTAATCTTTTAACAACATGAAAAAAATCTTTTTAACAACACTTACGCTTCTTTTTGCAATTACCATCTTCAATGAATCCCAAGCTCAAAAATTCCAACAAGGTCAGATGGATTTAAACTTGGGTGTAGGCTTAGCACCAACTTTTGGAACTGGCGATGTTGGACTGCCTTTGAGTCTTTCTTTGGATTATGGATTAAATGATCAAATATCTTTAGGTGGCTATTTAGGATATGCTGGATCTAGTGACGAAGTACCATTTTTAGGGAAAATTTCATACAATTATATCATTGTAGGTGCTAGAGGAGCATATCATTTCGAATTGACAGAAAAGTTAGATACTTATGCTGGAGTTCTTTTGGGCTATAATATTGCTTCAGTAAAAATTGAAAATGAAATTCCAGGGGCACCTGAACCTGATGCTGCAGGAGGATTTGCGTATAGTTTATTTGCAGGTGCTCGTTATCATTTTTCAGAAAAGATTGGAGTTTTCGGAGAAGTGGGATATGGAATTTCAATTCTTAATCTTGGGCTCACAGTTAAGTTGAAATAATTTATATGCAGTTCAGGTCTTGTTATTTGAATCCTATAAATTTTTAGGCGTATTAATTGAAAGTAAAAGTTATTTTTACCCTATAAAATATTTTTATTGAAAAATCAATCCATGAGAACAGCTGAAATTATTACTGCCAAAGGCACAATGAAAGTCGAATTTTATGAATTAGATGCGCCAAAAGCCGTACAAAACTTCATAGACCTTTCAAAAAAGGGATTTTATGACGGACTTACTTTCCATAGAGTTATCCCAAACTTTGTAATTCAAGGAGGATGCCCAATTGGAAACGGAGCAGGTGGGCCTGGCTATAAAATCGATTGTGAGTTGACTGGAGACAATCAATACCACGATCGAGGTGTACTTTCAATGGCTCATGCAGGAAGAAACACAGGTGGCTCTCAATTCTTTATTTGTCATAGTAGAACTAATACTGCCCATTTGGACAGAAATCACACCTGTTTTGGTAAAGTGGTTGAAGGTTTAGATGTCATCGACCAAATAAAAGCTGGGGATGTAATTGAGAAAATTACCATTACTGAATCGTAAGGAAAATCTATTAATTAATAGAGCCTCTGGTTTTTCAATCAGAGGCTTTTTTATTTCAATTCACTTAAAACTTTTAAAATCGCTGAATGAATGCTAGGAGCAGTTTCTGGTCCGAGCGAATTGATTTCACCATAGGGTCGGTTTTTGTTTTTGTAAGTAAATGGCGGCTCCACATCCCATTGACTTTTTGGAATGATGTAGCCCACCATATCATTGGATAATCCAGCAAAAAACTTGAACTGACCTGGTATTTGACTTTGGATTGTCGGTAATTCTAAAGGAGCAATCCCAAAATCTCCACCATCGGGACTTTCAATTCCACCATGCAAAATCTCCGGATATAATTCACCAGGTACATGGACAAAAGTAGCAGGTCCGATACTCCATGCAGAAACCTCTGATCGTATATGCTTCCATTTTGTGAAACCTCTATTGAAAATCCCCAAGAAGGCAGCTAGATGGAATAATTGATTGTCCATTTTTAATTCGATCGATTGAGCACGGATAGAAAGTTTTGGATTAGTCACTGTTACCGCCATGGAATCATTTAATGTTTCCAAAGTGATTTTAGCTAAAGCCCGCCCTTGAGCAATCACTTTTTCATGGCTTTGTTTTAAAAAAGCTTTTTGAGAATAAGGATCAACAACTTCCATAGATGGATGAGTTGTCATCAAGCCTCCAATTGCTCCATTTAGCCATATTGCCACTCCCCCAACCCCGTTTATCAATAGACTGTCATTTTCACTTATTCCAAGTTCAACCATATTTCTCCAAGGATCTGCGAAATCTGAACTTACTTGTAGGTTTTCTGCCCAAAGCGTTTCAGGATGATTTCCCCAATTCATGATGGTGCCTAGCGTAAGGTGAGTTTCCTGATCTAAGACCTGCATGAGTTTCAATTCAGCATCATAGACTTCTGGATCCCGTGTGTCCCCTACCAATGGTTTAAGCTTTTCCTTTTCTTCTGAAAATTTAATATAAGCTGGTTTTAACGCGTCGTATGCCTTCTGTACAGCCGACTGAATTCCAACTTTAACTTGGGTCAAATACTCCTGATTGATACCGCTTTTGTAATCTGATTCTCCCCAGATTCCAATTACATCTGGAGAGGAATGAACATGAGTACTAGAAATAATCACATAATCGAGTTCAGGATTGCTGTCTAAAATTAATTTTCGTGCATCGATCACATCGTCATTTCCAAATCCGATCATATCAATCACGACTAAAGCCATCTTCACTTCACCTGCATCTAAGACCATCGCTCTTGCCCAGAGTGGATCTAAAACTGCCTGAGCAGCTCGGGAATTATGGAACCCAGCTAACCAAATTGGATCAAATTTTCCATTACCGTTACCATCTGTATAAGTGTCTCCATTCTCCGGTGAATACCTGGCATCTCCATCGTTATCTATCCAAGTATCGGGGATAAGAGGACTGATGTCCACTTTTGAAAAACCTGCTTTGAATCCATTTTCAGGGTTTGAATGTAGGTCTAGGTCAACGTTATAGTCAGAGTGACGATCTTTAAATTGGTATATGGAATACACCCAAATACCTACACCACATGTGAAAACCAATAGAAATATCGTGAAGAGAATTTTTTTCATAGGAGAAATGGATTTTAGATAAATCTGAAACAGCAATTAAACTAATCAATTTCTCTCCAAAGAAGAAGTCAATCCAGTCTTGAATGAGTGAATCTCAAATGATTGGAATAGTTATTGCCAAAGGACTGGGCCAAATGATTCTTATTATGAAAAAAATCAACCTGCTTCTTTTCGGATTCTTACTTTTTTCAAATGCAGTATTGGCACAGCGCTATGGAACTGCAGTAGGAATAAGATTAGGAAATAATGATATCGGTAGGACCTTTGGAATTTCTGCACAGCAGCGAATCATGGATCATGTCACTGTAGAGGGGATCTTGCAGAGTGATTTTAATCTGAATACAAACTTGTCATTTTTATTGGAAAAGCATCATCCCGTTATTTCAAAGCGATTTAACTACTACTACGGGGCAGGGATTTCTTTTGGGAAAGAAGCCAGCTTTTACAAAGATGAAGTCAATAAAGAATTGGTTCAGACTTACGGAAATGCAACTTTTGGAGTGGATTTAATTGGTGGTATCGAGCTTACTGTCGCCAATGCTGTTATTTCACTAGACTATAAGCCAAATGTGAATCTGGCGGGTAGAAGTGAATTCTATCGTGGTCAGGTGGGTGTTTCTGCACGCATGGTTTTGGTAAAAAGTAAAGAACAAAAGAAAAAACAACGTCAAAGACAGCGTGAAAAAGACAAAAAAGAAAGCACCTCGATCAATTCTAAGCTAGACGACCTTTTTGGGAAGAAAAACTAGTGTTGAATCGAATTGTAATAAGCTTTTTCATGTAAGTCTGATCGCTTTACTATTTCTCGGTACCATTTCATTCGCAGTTCTTGTTTTTCTTCTTCCGAAAGGAAAAACCCTGTTATTTCATTCTCCTTCGCCCGCTTTCGTAAATCGTATAAAAAAATGGAAGCCGAAACCGAGATGTTAAAACTTTCTGTGAATCCCATCATGGGTATATGAACCAGTCCGTCGGCATATTCCTCTACTTCTTTACTGATTCCTTCATGTTCATTCCCAAAAACAAGTGCTATTTTTTTTCTTGGGTCTAATTGATCGATAGTAAGTGATCCAGGAACTGGAGATGTACCAAATATTTGATATCCTTTTTCGCGTAAGGTTGAAAAACAATCCAAAACAGGAGAGTTTTCTTTTGAATGATATTTGTGAAGGTCAATCCATTGAGAAGCACCACGCGTCACATAGGGATTGACTTTATATTGATTTTCTTTTTCGATGATATGAACGTCTTGAATTCCAAAGCAGTCGCAGGTTCGTAAAACTGCACTTGCATTATGAGGCTTAAATATGTCCTCTAAAACCACAGTAAAGTGTCTTGTACGTTCTGCTAGAGCTCTTTCGATGACTGCCTTTTTGTGGGCCGTGATGTACTTTCCCAAGTATTCCAATAATCCTTGATCTGGCTGTTGTTCCATTCTTCCAATAAAAAAAGGCCTAAAATAGGCCTAATTGTTCCTCATCGTCTTTTTTTGGAGAAAGGTTGATGGTAGTGCCTACATCCAGTTCCTCACTTGACTCCTCTTCTTCCGTTTCTATTTCTTCCACCGCTTTCACCTCTTTTTTGGCTTTTGTGGAAGCAATCAATTTGACATCTTTTACTGGATATGAACTAAGTTTATTTCCTAAAGCTTTCCATCCTTTGACATCTATCAATAGATCAAAATCATAATCCATTTCCTCTTCTTCTTTTCCTTTCAGGAATTTAACAGATATCTGAGGCTCTTTTTCTGATGTGATTAGTTTCAAATAGGATTGCTTATGATCTGAAATGAAATTGAATTTCTTATTGACTGTGGTCGTTTCGATTTGGAATCGCTTGACATAATAAGTCTTACTCCCGCCATCAAAATAAACGGCTGAAAGAATATGATCTGGATCAAATTTTTGAATTAATATGACTTCTGCAGCTTCATAACGGTTAGTTAATTCAAAGCTGGTCAGTTCATAATCCCCATTTTTATAGCAAACCAAGATTTTATCTTCTCCAAGGAAATTTCCAATCAGATTGCCTCGTTCATCTGTGTTCAACCTACCTACCGTAGGATCATAGTAAATATTCAATCCACCTAAAGTTGAAACACCTTCCATTTTAAGCTGGATTTTTTTAACAGGATAACGCGTCAAAATATTTCCTCCTGCCCCTCTCCCTTTGATCTCTAGGGTTGCGAAATCAAAATCAAAAACCTTAACTCTAGCTTTGGCGCCTTGAGTCAGAAAGATCGTCACAATCTCAGCCTCTCCATTCGGATTCGCCGTCAGGTATAGTGTTTTTGACCCTTTAGTCCCTTTGGTTAGATTGTATTCTTTATCACGTGTCACTGCCAATACTTGGAAACGCTTGACCATCGCTCTTCCAGAAACCCCATCTAAGTAAA
>JAHEBE010000010.1:0-15581 GCA_024642365.1 Algoriphagus sp. | reverse complement strand
CTTTTCGAATCTCTAATTCTCGCTTTAATAGCTGCTTGGTTTGCTTGGTGTTATACTCTAAGATGCTATTTACAGTAAGGAAAACTGGTGAATCCTTAATGATCACACAGGCATTTGGTGATATTGAAACCTCGCAATCAGTAAATGCATAGAGTGCATCGATGGTCACATCAGGAGAAACACCTGGTGCCAACTGAATAGCGATCTCCACATCCTTTGCAGTATTATCTACTACTTTTTTGATTTTTATTTTCCCTTTGTCATTCGCTTTCAGGATTGAATCAATCAAAGAATCGGTTGTAGTACCGTAGGGTATTTCTTTGATTAACAAAGTTTTACTATCCTCCTCCTCTATTCGGGCACGAACTTTAATTTTACCTCCTCGGAGACCTTCATTGTATTCTGAAAAATCCGCCATGCCACCTGTGATAAAGTCAGGAAGTACATTGGTTTTATTTCCTTTTAGAATTTCAATCGAACCTTCGATCAGTTCGATAAAGTTGTGGGGAAGTATTTTTGTAGAAAGTCCAACTGCGATGCCTTCCACACCCTGTGCTAATAGTAAGGGGAATTTAACTGGGAGTGTTACTGGTTCCCGCTTTCTCCCATCATAGCTTAATTGCCATTCAGTAGTTTGTGGATTAAATACTACTTCAAGTGCGAATTTGGACAAACGAGCTTCGATGTATCTTGCCGCGGCAGCTCTATCTCCCGTACGTACATCTCCCCAGTTTCCTTGTGTTTCGATCAGTAATTCCTTTTGACCGATGTTGACAATAGCATCTCCAATCGATGCATCACCGTGTGGGTGATATTGCATGGATTGACCAATGATGTTGGCGACTTTATTAAATCTACCATCATCCATTTCTTTCATGGCATGGAGAATCCTACGCTGAACTGGTTTTAAACCATCTTCAATCGCAGGTACTGCCCGCTCTAGAATCACATAAGAGGCATAATCTAAAAACCAATCTTTATACATCCCCGAAACCGGAGCCGCATTATGTAAAACCTCGTCTGAATCCTCTGGCTTATCTAGTTCTTCACTCATGTGGTTTATTTCTATTGAAATCTTTTAGAATAATATCTTCTGAAACGATTTCATACTTTTTAATTTTTTAAATGTTTTTGCTAGTCTAGGCTGCTTCACCTTCTTCTAGCCCTGCTCCTTTTGGATCATCCAATGCCAAATCCTTTTCTATTTTCAGGTTCTTAATGATGAAATTTTGGCGATCTGGTGTATTCTTCCCCATGTAGAAAGTCAATAAGTCAGGGATTTTGGTCTCCTTATTCAAGATTATGGGTTCCAATCTGATTTCTTCTCCGATAAAGGTTCCGAATTCTTCAGGGGAAATCTCTCCCAATCCTTTGAATCGGGTGATTTCAGGCTTGCTTCCCAATTTGTGAATGGCTCGCTGCCGTTCCTCGTCAGTGTAGCAATAGATTGTTTCTTTTTTATTGCGCACTCGAAACAACGGGGTTTCCAGAATAAAGAGGTGACCATTTTTTACCAAATCAGGGAAAAATTGGAGGAAATATGTCATGATCAAAAGACGAATGTGCATTCCATCCACATCTGCATCAGTTGCGATTACAATCTTTCGATACCGAAGATTTTCTATGCCGTCCTCAATATTCAGGGCATGTTGTAATAAGTTGAATTCCTCATTTTCATAAACCACTTTTTTGGTCATTCCAAAGCAATTGAGGGGCTTGCCACGGAGCGAGAAAACAGCTTGAGTCTGCACATCACGTGATTTTGTGATTGATCCAGAAGCGGAATCTCCTTCTGTCAAAAACAACATCGTGTTGTTTTTCGCATCTTCGTTTGCCTTTGGATCATCGTAGTGAACACGACAATCTCTCAACTTTTTATTATGAAGATTAGCTTTTTTGGCACGTTCATTTGCCAGTTTTTTGATTCCAGAAATTTCCTTTCGCTCTCTTTCAGATTGGAGTATTCGCTTTAAAAGCGCATCTGCAACAGCCGGATTTTTGTGCAAGTAGTTATCCAATTCTGTTTTTACAAAATCATTTACAAATGTCCGTAAAGTTGGTCCATCTGGTCCTACAGATTGCGAACCAAGTTTAGTTTTGGTTTGAGATTCAAAGACAGGTTCTTGAACCCGAACGGCGATTGCTGCCACTACACTTTGGCGGATGTCAGATGAATCGTAATCCTTTTTATAGAACTCACGAATAGTTTTTACAATGGCTTCCCGGAATGCCGCGAGATGAGTCCCTCCCTGTGTGGTATATTGGCCATTTACGAATGAATAATATTCCTCTCCGTATTGATTGGAATGTGTTATTGCCAATTCAATATCATTCCCTTTTAGGTGAATAATTGGATATCGAATTGACTCTTCGTCTACTTTATTTGATAAAAGATCATAAAGACCTTTATCAGAAAAATACTTTTTGCCATTGTAATTGATGGTTAATCCGGCATTCAAATAGGCATAATTCCAGATTTGATTTTCTAAATATTCTGGGATGAAGTGGTAATTTTTAAAAATACTTCCGTCAGGGGAAAAGACTATTTTGGTTCCATTACGATCTGAGCTTTTCCCAATTTTCTCATCATTTGTTAAGATCCCTTTTTCAAATTCAGCGACTTTGGTTTCCCCATCTCTAAAAGATTGGACCTTAAATGAGTCAGAAAGCGCATTTACAGCTTTAGTACCTACTCCATTCAATCCAACTGATTTTTGAAAAGCACCCGAATCGTATTTACCACCTGTGTTGATTTTAGACACGCAATCGATCACTTTCCCCAAAGGAATACCTCGGCCATAATCTCGGACTTCGACCCGATGCTCGGAAATCTTAACATCGATCGACCTTCCAAAACCCATCATGTGCTCATCTATGGAGTTGTCTAGGATTTCCTTGACCATGACGTAAATCCCATCATCGTGCGCACTTCCATCACCCAGCTTACCAATGTACATTCCAGGCCGAAGTCGAATATGTTCTCTCCAATCAAGGGATTTGATACTGTCTTCGGTGTAATTACTTATTTCTGCCATTATTAGATTTATGCTTTATTCGAATGTTGTTGGATTTGCTTGAATTTCCCTACCAAAATAATAAACAAGCCGACAATCCAAATTAGAAATAACCCGGGAATTAAATAAAAGAAAAAGCTAAACTGATTTGCCGCTATTTCCTGCTGATTGTTGATGGCATGGGTATAAAATACCATCATCGAAAGGCTAAGATTTAGAATACCACCAAAAGAATAAAACCATCCCAAGAAATAATCCCGATAAACATCTCCCAATGGAAATATTCGATGAAGCCCTTGATGCATTTTTGTTTCAAGGAGTTTTGGTGGGAGTAAAACCAAACCATTTAAAATCACAAATAATCCTATCATTCCATAGAAGAAGGTCTCTTTTGAAATCTTGTCTACAACCGATCCATTTTCATTAAGGCCATATCCAACAGACTCAGCCATTGCGGAATAGAAATACAACAAGAAAAAAACAAAGCCAAAAAGGGTGAGGAAATAAAACGCTTTTCCAAATCGGTATGCCATAATATAAGTATTGAATGTGCTAATATAAGCGAATTAGCGAAACAGAATTGGCCGTTTTCATGTTCGCTTATTGATTATATTTGACAATTACTTTCGTAAAAATCTTCAAAATAATGAAAATCAGGCGCATTTGAAGAAATCAAGAAGTCAGTAGAAAGATTCTTTTTTTAATAATAGAATCACCTGACCATTAAAAGTTAAAATGATTTGCTGATTTTCAAAATTCAACTTTCAATCCTCTTATGAAAAAATTTCAAAGCCTTTTTCTCATGATTATGGGAAGTGTTTTTTTTCTTGCTTGTAGCAGCAAGTTGGAAACAGGTAATTTAAATATGGAGAATTGGAAATCTGACCGCTATGGTTGCAAAGGTTTAAGAATTCAAGATTTGGATGAATTAGAGCGGATCAAAAACACCTTTTTAGGTGCAGATAATCAAGCCTTGATCAAAACCTTTGGAAGACCTGATCGAGTAGAATTAGTGGATAAAAGTCAGAGTTTCTTCTTTTACTTCTTAGAACCAAGCATCCAATGCGAAGGGGTGGAAATAGAAAAAGAACCCCTAAGAGTTCTTTTTCGAATGAATGCCATAAGTAAAGTTTCAGAAGTTACGATTACAACCCTGAACCCATAAAACATAAAGCTGCAGCACCTAGCGTACCAGCATTGTTCTCTAAGGTGGCTTTTTTCAATTTTAAATCTTTGGCGTAATATGGTGTTAGGTATTGTTTGATGGTTCGATCAAGCGTAGGCATCATAAATTCCAATCCTGCTGAAATACCACCTCCGAAGTAAACTGTATTGACGTCGAGAATCCGAATAGTAGAAACGATCGATTCGCCCAAAATTCTACCAACCTCCTCAAAAACCATAAGAGAGACAGGATTTCCAGCTTTCGCGGTGTCTACTAGCAAATGCGTTCCTAACTCTGCTCCAATCAATTCCCCTGCTTTTTCAGGATAGGCAGCGATCATTCGAGCCATGATGGCGAGAATTCCCTTTCTTCCGATTAATGTTTCAAGGCCTGAAGTTCCTTGTGCAAGCATATGGCCCATTTCCATTGCATTTCCACGAGACCCTTTGAATACTTGACCGTCCAAAAGCAAAGCGCTTCCAATCCCAGTACCCATGGTGATGAAAATAAAATTTTCAGCTGGATGATCTTTGCCATAATAAAACTCACCCATGGCGGCAGCGGCAGCATCATTCTCCAGGAAAAACTCATAGCCAGGATAAGCTTCTTCAAGTCCCACTTTCAGGTTAAAGCCGTTAAGAGAAGGAATAGCCGGTATTTCAAGCGTAGTAGTTCGATCTTTGGAAATTAAACCTGGTAAACCAATCCCGATTTTTTGTACAGAAGGGTATTTCTCGAGGTACTTTTTAAGGCCTTTGATGAAGCATGGTCCGAAACCATTTTCATCATCTCTATAGGGAGTCGTGTCCTCTTTTTGAAAGTCAAGAATCTCTCCTTTTTTATCTACCAATCCAATCTTTAAATGGGTGCCTCCCACGTCTACACCTAGAAAGTGCGCGTCCTTATTTTGCATAGTTTTCGTCATAGGTTTGAATTTCAAAAAAGCAAAAGATTCAGATTACTTCCTATAAATCGCCCCAATCTGGTCGAAAATTTTGAAAACTGCAGGGCAAATCAGCGAATTTTGTAAAGAAAGTTCCAAAATTCCATGAATATTCTTTCGATTAGTGTGGGGATACTCTCGACAAGCTTTTGGCCGATCTTCATAAACTTGGCATTTATTTTCTGTCCCCAGAAAAGGGCAAGGTGAAAAATTTAACACATAATCTCCTTCCTCATCTCGGTGGAGATATTCATCGATAAATGCACTGCTTTTCATCCGAAATGACTTAGCCAATCGATCGATATCTGTGTTCAAGAAAATCGGACTGGTTGTCTTACAACAATTCGCACAATCTAAGCAATCGAGTTCTGAAAAAACTTCATGATGAAGCGCTTCAAATTGAGTGTCTAATTCCTTGCCTTTAACTTTTCGAAGGCGATTCTTCAACTTTTTATTTGCTTGGAAAGCCGACTTACTTTCTTTTGAAAATGAGCTTAAATCAAGTTCCATTTTCAGCTTGCGGCGTTGAGTGTAATCCCATCAGGCTGAAGCAAAATTTTTCGAGCACGGTATAATTGACCAATGCACTGCTTGAAATGCTTCTTGCTCATACCCAATTCTTTTTGAATTTCATCAGGAGAAGATTTGTCGTGCAGCGCTAAAAAGCCCTTTTCTTCCAAAATAGAAAGAATCATCTCTGAACCTTCATCGTATTTTTCTCTGCCAGGGGCTAAAAGTTGAAGATCAAGTTTGCCATCCTCCCGTCTCTTCTTGACAAAGACGGAACGTTTTTCACCAATTTCCAAGGGTTGGAAAACTTCATTTTTAAAAAGCAGGCCTTCAAATTCATTTTCCACCAAAACTTTATACCCCAGTCCAGTTTCTTCGAAAATTAGACCTGTCACTTCCATTCCTTCGGCAAATTCTACAGGAGCATCAAAAATAAAGTCCCTGTATTTGTTTACTCCTATTAACCGATTGGTTCTATGATCAACACAGATTTTTACAAGGTATTTTTCACCGGGAATCATATTTTTTCCCATTTCGGCTTTAGGTACTAGCAAGTCTTTTGGTAATCCCCAATCCATAAATGCCCCAAATGAAGCCACTTCTTTAGCTTCTAAAACTGCAAAATCATCTAAAAATGCTTTTGGCATCTGCGTCACAGCTACTGGCCGATCTTCTGAATCTGTGTAGACAAAAACCTCCTTTAGATCCCCTTCTTTTTCCTCTCCTGTCAAATAACCTTTGGGAAGCAGTACTTCCTCTCCTGAACTCAAAGCTAAATAAGCTCCAAAGTCAGTGAATCTATTGATGGGTAAAGTAGAGATGATTCCTAGTTCTTTCATGGTGCCAAAGGTAGCCAATTAATGCATTTTTATTTGGAAGAATTCCGACAAAACCAGTCAGTAAAGGAACTTTAAAATTGGAAATAGAGGCTAGCAAGAGTAGCTTTGAGACTTGAAAAAGGAAAATAAACCCAAATTCTTTTTAATCGCTTAAACACCCTTTATGAAAAATATCGCAGTAATAGGTTCAGGAACAATGGGAAACGGAATTGCCCATGTATTTGCTCAGCATGGATATTCAGTTTCACTGATTGATATTAATCAAGATGCCTTGGATCGCGCAATGGCAACTATTTCTAAAAATTTGGATCGCCAAGTCGGAAAAGGTTTACTAACTGAAAATGAGAAAACTGATTCCTTAACCCGAATAGTCACCTTCACTGATTTAGCCCAAGGTGTAAAATCTGCTGATTTGGTTGTTGAGGCTGCCACTGAAAATATGAGCATTAAACTGGATCTATTTAGAAAACTGGATGAATTCAGTCCTAAATCAGCCATTCTTGCTAGTAATACTTCTTCGATTTCTATTACAAAAATTGCGGCAGTTACATCTAGACCAGGCCAGGTAATTGGGATGCATTTTATGAATCCTGTTCCTGTGATGAAGTTGGTGGAAGTTATTCGTGGCTATGCAACTTCTGATGAAGTGACCAATCAAATCATGACTTTGTCTCAAGCCCTAGGCAAAGACCCTGTTGAGGTAAATGATTATCCTGGTTTTGTAGCTAACCGAATATTGATGCCTATGATCAATGAGGCTATTTATACGCTTTTTGAGGGTGTGGCAGGTGTTCAGGAGATAGACACCGTGATGAAATTGGGAATGGCTCACCCAATGGGGCCATTGCAATTAGCTGATTTTATAGGTTTGGATGTATGTCTTTCCATTTTGAAAGTGTTACATGATGGTTTCGGAAACCCTAAATATGCCCCTTGCCCTTTATTGGTAAATATGGTGGAAGCTGGGTATAAAGGAATAAAGACAGGGGAAGGTTTTTATCAATATACCAAGGGAAGTAAAGATTCAGTTGTAGCGCCACGTTTTACTAAATAATAAGCTTCATGCATATCGCAGTTTCCGGAAATATCGGAAGTGGAAAAACCACGCTCACTGAAA
This sequence comes from Algoriphagus sp., assembly GCA_024642365.1. Taxonomy (GTDB): domain Bacteria; phylum Bacteroidota; class Bacteroidia; order Cytophagales; family Cyclobacteriaceae; genus Algoriphagus. The sequence goes on along the minus strand of JAHEBE010000010.1, from coordinate 7,993 downwards.
AATTAGCCAAACATTATGGCTGGAAGGCTGAATTTGAAGCTGTAGATAATAACCCCTACCTACCTGATTTTTATGCAGATATGGCGCGATGGGCTTTTCACCTACAGGTCTATTTTCTCAATTCCCGCTTCAATCAAATCAAGAAAATCCAAGAAAGCTCCGTGTCTACGATTCAGGATCGGACTATTTATGAAGACGCCTATATTTTTGCAGCTAATCTTTATAAAAGTAAACTGTTAACTGAGCGGGATTATTGGAATTATAAAGAGCTTTTTGACAGCATGATTTCTCATGTAAAAGCACCTGATTTGTTGATCTATTTAAAAGCAGATATCCCAAAACTTGTAGGTCAGATTGAAAAAAGGGGCAGAAGCTATGAGACAACCATGCGGATCGATTATCTAAAGCACTTGAATGAACACTACGAAGAATGGATTGCTGGCTATAAAGAAGGAAAGCTTCTGATAATTGATGTCAATCAGCTAGACTTCGTCGAGCATCCCCAGGATTTTGCTTTTATCGTTGGAAAGATTGAGCGTGAAATGTTTGGCTTATTTGCCTGATTAAGACTCTAATTTCCTTAACAGCCACTTCAAAATCATCTCTCGCTGCTCTTCTTTGGGGTTGACTAGCAATTGATCCAATCGTTTCAAAGAACCGCCAGTCATTAAGGTTTCGTAAGGATATATCCTATAAATTTTATACCCATGTATTCGGGATTGGAGGTCTGTTTGAGCGTCATTGTAAGCTGTCAGCTTCCAACCTGGACTTCCATTTTGAGTGAAATCTGATTGTTCTGATGCTTTCCCAAAACATCGTTTTGCAAAAGGGGATCCATTCCAGATTCGCTCCTGCATTCCTGCTTTGAGGCATTCCTTTTCAAAAGTTCTGCAAACACGCTTCACGCCTTCTGAAAAAGGAAAATTGAATGCAGCATACAATTCTGAGCGAAGCGTAATTAATCGATACCGATTAAAATGCAGCTCATCGTCATAGACAAAAAGGTTTCGATTTATTTTAAAATCAAATTTCAGTTTTTCCAAAAGTGGCAAATTCCCTGAGCCACCCAGATCTTCATAGATTTCCGCCAGCCAAGTTTTTCCTTTTGCATCTAAAAATGAAGGATTCACCTCCAATTCAAATTCTGGCTCAAAATCAACTTTACCTTCCCGAAGGATTAGATCAAGTTGGCGAGTCATTAAATTGTCCATGAATTAGGTGTTTTCGCGAAGGATATCCCAAGTGTGGTCAGCCAATAATTTAATCTCTGCAACAAACTCAGCCCAATCTTTCTTCCTGCCCCATTCCTCTGGAGCAATCATACTCAAAAAGTCGGTACCATCTGACTTCTGGTATAAAAAATAAATGTGATTGATTAATGGCTCGAATGAAATAGATGCCCCATAAATCCGCTCAGAAACTTCTACTCGGGCTTGTATTTTCTTAGCCTGTTCTGCTAAAAGCTGCATTTGTTGATAGATTTGGGACATTTGCATATCAGTTTGACTATGCATGGCAGCCACTGCTCGTCCGCTGATTTTACCCTTATCTTCAGGTTTGATTATAGCACTTCCAGAATGATGCGCATAAGGCAAAATCCCTGGATTCTCAGTGGTTTTTTCCTTCATTCGATCGAGGTCCAGTCGATCTACATCTATTTTTTTTCCAGTCATGGTTTTATTTTTCATCTCCAGTGGAGATTCGTTCTTTAAGATTTCCCTTGGAACCTGGGAAAGTTGTTCGCTGGGAAATATCGTAGCCTATCCAGCACATGATTAACATGAAAATCACGAAAAGGATAAGAAAGATCTTTTTATTTTTTTTCACGGTTTCCTTAAGAATTGGATTTGATCTGACAAAATTAAAGATTTGAAAGGAAGCATGCGCCATTTATCTTATATTAATGACTCCTGTCAATAGAAATCAAACGAATTGAAAAATGTTTTTAATTTTATCCAAAAGGAATTTTGGAATCGGTTTTAAAGAACTTTCCCATGTATACTTTAATTAACGAACAAGCCATCTATCAATATTTCGGTGACGATGATCCAGAGATGACACGGATGATGATCCAGATCATTCTGGATACTAATATTACTGATTTGAAAGAATTGGAGACTTTTTATGCTTCAGCTGATTATGTTACCATCAAAAAGCGTTGCCATAAGGCTAAACCAAGTATGAGTTATATTGGAGCTTTGTCCAGCAAAACGTTGCTTGAGCAAATTGAAAATGACCTGGAAAATTCTAAAAGCCTTAATTCTGAACTTCAAAAAGATCTCGAGACCATAGAAATTGAGCTAAAAGAATTTCTAAAAAATTTGTAATCCCCTACCCTTAAAAATAAATTCCATGAAGCAAAAGCTACTCTTGCTGCCAGTAATCTTTATTTATTTTTCAACAGCTTTTGCTCAATCTCCGCTATCAGTGGAGTACATCATGCGAGATCCAGCATGGATGGGTACTTTCCCCTCTCGGGTAAGGTGGAGTGAAGATTCTCAAAAGATTTACTTCAATTATAACTCAGAAAAAGACCCTGCAGATTCACTTTATAGTATTTCTATTTCAAATGTAGAAAAGCCTGTAAAAGTAAAATGGCAAGAGGAGAAAAAAATCGGCGAAAGAGGTTCAAACTATTCTAAAGACCGCTCCTTTCGAATTTTTAAAGAAGATCAAAAACTCTTTTTAGAAGACATGAAATCTGGAACAGTTTCGGTGATATTAGATTGGTTTACAGATTTTTCTAACCCAACGATTCTAGCAAATGAAAATGAAATTGCCTTTACTGCTACAAATAATATTTACGTTTTGGATCGAAGGACAAATGTTGTTCAGAAAATCACTGACATTTTAACTTCCGCTGCCCCAACTCCAAAGAGTAATACTCCTGATTCAAGTGATCCTGATTTTGTAAGGGATGAAAATCTCAGTTTACTTCAGGTGGTAGCAGAACGTGAGAATAAAGATAAAATGAGAAAGGCTTACCGTGAGGCTATAGCATCTCCAGAAAAGTCAGATTTCACATTTTATACAGGAGGTCGGAACCCCTCAGCACTTCAACTCTCCCCTGACAAAAGATTTGCAACCTTTTCGTTTTTTAAGCCGGAATCAAATAAAGGAACTAAAGTCCCGGATTATGTTGCCGCTTCTGGCTATACCGAGGAGCTAAACGCCAGACCCAAAGTAGGAACAAAACCTACTAAGACAGAAGTCGGAATCTATGACCTTACAAGAGATACGGTTTATTTTATTTCAGCCTCGGGTTTGCCAGGAATTAAAGATTTACCTGATTATGTATCTGATTATCCAGATAGAACTTGGGAAGAAAAAGAGCGGGAAGTGATATTTGCAGGACCATTCTTCTCCCCAGACGGAAAAAACGCAATTCTTCAAATTAGATCTGTGGACAACAAAGATCGCTGGATTGCAAAAGTCGATTTATCCAATGGGAATTTACAAGTATTGGACAGACAGCGTGATGAGGCTTGGATTTCAGGACCCGGGATAGGTTGGAGCTTTTCGCCTGGTACATTCGGTTGGCTTCCTGACAATGAACACATCTATTTCCAGTCAGAAGAATCCGGTTATTCCCACCTCTACTTACTAAATGTTGCCTCAGGAGTTAAGAAATCGCTGACTTCTGGTGCTTTTGAAGTGTTTGATCCATTCTTGTCAAAGGATAAAAAATTCTGGTATTTGACTACCTCCGAAGTGAATGCTGGCGAGCGTCATTTTTATAGAATGCCTCTGATGGGGGGCAAAATGGACAAACTTACCAGCATGACTGGTAATAATGAGGTAAGTCTTTCTCCTGATGAAAAAAAATTAGCAATCCTGTATTCCTTCTCCAATAAACCGGAGGAAATTTATCTCCAGGATAATAAGGTCGGTGCGAAACCAATCCAAATTACTTCTGGTCAAAGTGAAGAGTTTAAAGGGTATTCTTGGAGAGCCCCTGAAATCATTCGATTTGCTGCTGAAGACGGAGCTCAAGTTCCTGCCAGATTATACACACCTGATCCTGCGAAGAAAAATGGAGCTGCTGTTATTTTCGTACATGGAGCAGGTTACTTACAAAATGCCCACAGTTGGTGGAGTACTTATTTCAGAGAATACATGTTTCACAACCTCTTGACGGATTTAGGTTATACGGTATTGGATATTGATTACCGTGGTTCAGCTGGATATGGTAGAGATTGGCGTACTGGAATTTATCGACATATGGGCGGGAAGGATCTATCCGATCAAGTAGATGGAGCGTCATACTTAATTTCAAACCATGGAGTAGATGCTTCTCGAATTGGGATTTATGGAGGAAGCTATGGAGGATTTATTACGTTGATGGCACTTTTTACTACTCCTGATGTATTTAAATCTGGCGCAGCATTAAGATCAGTTACTGATTGGGCTCATTATAATCATGGCTATACTGCCAATATTCTCAATACTCCCGAGGAAGATCCGATTGCATATCGCCGCTCCTCTCCTATTTATTTTGCAGAAGGATTAAAAGGAAACCTATTGATGGCCCATGGGATGGTGGATGTCAATGTGCATTTTCAAGATGTTGTGCGACTTTCCCAGCGGCTCATCGAACTTGGTAAAGACAATTGGGAAATGGCAATTTATCCAGTAGAGGATCACGGATTTGTCGAGCCTAGTTCATGGGCTGATGAATACAAGCGAATCCTAAAGTTATTTAACAGCACCCTTCTCGAACAATAAATGAAAAAGTTATTTACTAGTCAGTTGTTTATCCTTCTTCAATTAGGATCTATCCTATCTATTTTCTCATGTGGAGAAAAAGAACTGCAGAAAACTGAAATCCAAGGCGTTTTAGCCGAAAAGGCAATGGTAGTTTCTGCTCGAGAAGAGGCATCTGCGATTGGTTTGGCAATTATTCAGCAGGGTGGAAATGCCTTTGATGCCATGATGGCAACTGAATTGGCGCTTGCAGTCACCTATCCTTTTGCTGGCAATCTAGGAGGCGGAGGTTTTATGGTCTATCGGATGGCAGATGGAACAGTTGGTTCCATTGATTACCGGGAAAAAGCACCTGGAGCCGCAAGCCGTGATATGTATTTAGATTCGGCAGGGAACGTAATTTCTGGCTTAAGTACGCAAGGTGCATTGGCATCTGGAATTCCGGGAACTATCGCCGGGATTTTTGAAGCGCAAGCAAAATTTGGAAAACTAAAGCCGGCTCAAATCATTCAACCTGTGATCGATTTGGCACAAAATGGATTTATAGTTACTCCTAGACAAGCTGAAAGATTGCAGCGATTAAGAGAAACTTTCATTGAAGTAAACGGTGCCGAAACGTTTTATGGAAAAGAAATAAAAGAAGGCGATACTATCAAAAATCTTGCTCTGGCAAATACCTTAATCAGAATTGCTACGAACGGGAAAGAGGAGTTCTACAGCGGTGAAACTGCTCAAGTACTGACCAAGTTCATGCAGGAAAAAGGGGGCATCATTACCTTGGAAGATCTAAAAAATTATCAAGCCGCTTGGCGTGACCCAATCGTTTTTCCTTACAAGGATTTGAAAATTATTTCCATGGCTCCTCCTAGTTCCGGTGGAGTGACAATAGCCCAAATATTTGGAATGATCGAAGCATATGATTTAAAGAAATTTGGACACCATAGTGAATCGCATATTCAAGTATTGGTAGAAGCAGAACGAAGAGCGTATGCGGACCGAAACTTTTTCCTAGGGGATCCTGATTTCGTAAAAATCCCTTTGGTGGAATTGATGAAGAATGATTACCTCAAGTCGCGAATGGAGTCCTTTAGTTTTGATAAAGCCACCAAATCAGAGGACATCGCTGCAGGTGAAATTTCTTTTGCAGAAAGTATGGAAACGACCCATTATTCGATTGTCGATGCAGAAGGCAATGCAATATCAGTGACCACCACATTAAATGGGGCATATGGCTCAAAGGTGTACATCGACGAATTGGGATTTTTTATGAATAATGAAATGGATGATTTCAGTTCCAAAGCCGGAGTTCCTAATATGTTCGGCTTAATTGGTGCTGAGGCAAATTCCATCGCACCGGGCAAGCGAATGCTTTCTTCCATGACTCCAACCATCGTAGAGAAAGATGGTAAATTATGGATGGTTGTCGGTACGCCTGGTGGTTCCACTATCATTACATCTGTGGTTCAGACAATTTTGAATGTGTATGAATTTGAAATGGGAATGCAGCAAGCAGTAGAAGCACCTCGATTTCATCACCAATGGCTTCCTGATTTAGTCAGTTTTGAACCAGATTCATTTGATTCCATGCTAATAGAAAATTTGAAATCTAAGGGCTATCTAATTTTAGAAAACAACAATCCTATTATAGGAAAAGTGGATGCTATTTTGGTTCTCAAAAACGGTAAACTGGAAGGTGGAGCTGATCCACGTGGTGACGATAAAGCGGTAGGATATTAAAAAGAAATTTGATGAACCAATTATTTCAAGCTGCGAATAAAAACCCGCATAAGATTGCCATTATTGACCATAATGGAGAATATACCTATTCCCAATTACTTCAAAACAGTACCAAGATTGCAAGTCATTTATTAGAAAATTCAGCTGATTTAAATGAAGCAAGAGTGGCTTTTATGGTATCTCCAGGTTTTGAATATGTTTCTGTTCAATGGGCAATATGGATGGCAGGAGGAATTGCTGTCCCACTATGCATCTCCTACCCTTTTCCTTCTTTGAAATATGTTTTGGATGATACCGCTGCAACACTTGTGGTAGCTGGACATGAGTATCAAACAATCCTTGATCCTATTCAAAATGATCCATCTGTTCGATTTTTAAAGTATTCAGATTTTGAAGAAGAAATCGAAATCAAACCTTTACCGGAAATTGATGAAAACCGGGGAGCTATGATTCTCTACACTTCTGGTACCACGAGCCTCCCAAAAGGCGTCCTAACAACTCACAAGACTATAGAATCTCAAATTAGTACGCTCGTAAGTGCCTGGGCTTGGTCGGAGTCTGACCATACCGTTGGGATTCTCCCACTTCACCATGTGCATGGGATTATCAATGTGATGTCCTGCGCACTTTGGTCCGGCGCATCCATTCATTTTTTGAATCCATTTGATGCAGAAAAGCTTTTTCAAATTTTTGAAACTGGAAAAGTAAATGTCTTCATGGCTGTTCCCACCATTTATTTTAAACTTATTTCAGCTTTTGAAAGCTTTTCAAATCAAAGAAAGACCAATTTATCTGAGATTTTAAATGGTTTCCGATTGATGGTCTCAGGTTCTGCAGCACTTCCAGTATCTGTTATGGAAACATGGCATAAGATCTCAGGTCATTATTTATTGGAGCGCTATGGGATGACTGAAATCGGAATGGCCATAAGCAATCCATATAAAGGAGAAAGAAAAGCTGGACATATTGGACAAGCGTTACCTGGCGTTGAGATTCGTTTGGTTGATGAGTCCAATAATTTAGTCGCTTCAGATGAGCCAGGGGAAATTCAGGTAAAAGGACCAGGAGTTTTTAAATCCTATTGGGGTAAGCCCGAAGCGACTATAAAGACATTTACAACGGACGGTTGGTTTAAAACCGGAGATATCGCTCAACTTGTAGATGGATATTATAAAATCTTAGGACGGGATTCCATTGACATTATCAAATCAGGTGGTTATAAAATTTCAGCACTTGAGATCGAGGAAGTGTTACGAACAAATTCAAACATTAAAGATTGTGGGGTTGTTGGTATTCCAAATCCAGAATGGGGAGAATTGGTAGTTGCTGCGTTAATCACTGAAAAGGATTTTAATTTGGATGAATTAACTTCTTGGCTAAAAGAGCGAATGCCTGCCTATAAAATCCCTCGAAAATTCATTCAATTGGATGAGCTACCAAGAAATGCGATGGGAAAAGTAACCAAGAATGAATTGAAAAAACACTTCACAACATGATTTACGGTATTGCTCTTTTAGCCTTTTCTTTTTTAGTGGGACAATGGATGGGAACG
>JAHEBE010000474.1 GCA_024642365.1 Algoriphagus sp. | reverse complement strand
ATGTCACATTGAATTGACGCTCCGAGCTGGAATTCTTAGAAGCCAACAATTTCTCTGTGTCAATGATGATCTGTCGCTGGCTTCGGAAATAATCAGGCATCACATGAATTGCCATGCCCATCAATTGCTCTTCAGACATACCCGTGCTATCCACAAAATTCAAAAAATAAGTATCCGATCGGGAGAAATTTGGTTCTGGAGACTTAGTATCAATTGCCGCCCAATAGTAATACAACTCGTCCCCCGGCTTAAAATCCAAGGCCTCCAAATCCAAATTCAACGCTATGTTCGCCTCTTTGAAATTCTTCCTTGGAATTGGTATTCGAGTCTCCCGAAATTTCACATTCTCCCCAGATCCTCTTGCCAAAGTAGCCACTAAGAACACCTCTCGGACCAAGAAATCATCCGAAAGCTTTGCCTCCACTTTTTGACTTGTCCCATCTTTATGGAAGTGATAGCTATACAATTCTTTGGACTCGGGGGCAATCACCGGAGCCAAGTCGGGAATCGCTTCAACCTGAAAATAGGAAGACTCATAGACCAATAAATCATCTCTATACCCTTGAATCGCATAAATCCCAGAGGCATTCAATAAATCTGAATAAAAAAACTGATCCCCGCTTTTTTGAAATGCAAGCGAATCACGCATGGAATTAATCAAAAACACTTCCAAATCATTAGAAGAAAATTGGAGTGACCATTCGATTCGCGCGCCTTCCAAAGCTGTGATTTGAAGGGAGGATTGCTCCTGCGCCGGAATTCCAGAATAGGCAGGTGGAGTGATTTTCACAGAAATCCCATCCAAAGAAACCGCTGCTTCTCCAATCGAATCCGGCAATGAAATTAGATTTCGAGTTTCTTCTAAAGGGTCTAAATTGGATCCTTTGGGAAGAATTTTAGAAACCCCAAACACAAGAACCGGAAGCGCCAGCAACAAAAAGAAAGGACTAACTTTTTTCCAATTCAGGCCTGTTGGCTGAGAATTAACCTGACTTTCGATCCGTTCGATTTGCAGTTGCTCCGCCAAATTCAACGAAGTTTTATCCAATAATTCCAAGCTAAACTCTAGGCCTTTTGTAGTTAAATGCAGGTGACGGATGGCTTCCTTGCGATGATTCGAAAATCCCCCCAAGAAATAAAAAGCAAGGATGGCACATAATTTCCCTAGGCCAATTGCCCAAGTCATGGAGCTACCTAATACCAGAAAAACTCCAAATGAACTTAACCCGATCAATCCTGCCTTGAGGACAATCATCCCAAAGAGTTGACGTTCGATTCGGGCGATATGTGATTGCAAGGAGTTCAAATTCCGTTTTTCAGTGCCAGGTAACGTTCCAAAATCAATGTTCCCAAAAGTAGAATCAATAAATATTCATTCAGATTAGCCTGCTGCTGGTTTAGGCCTTTATCTTTCACCAAAAAGCGAGCTTTTAGAGCTTCCTCATTTAGCGGATTCTCGGCCTTTTCAACGCCAGAAAACGCCAGAAATTTTTCTAAAATAAATTCCGGCAATCGGGCATTGCTAACCAATTCACTATCATCGAATCCATGAATTTGGTTTTCTGATTCAGAATACGCCAAGGAATTGGAAAGGAAATAAAGCTTTTCAGGATTGGATTTTGATAATTTCTCTTCCGAGAAAACCAATGTTGCCGAATCCAAGCTTGATGTTCGTTGAAAATTGAATCCATAAACTTCTCGAATCGCATTGATTGCCGCATCGATAGCTTTCATTTCAGATGCAGTTCCCTGAACAAAATAACCAATAGATTTTTCCGAAAAATCAAACTCTTTGGAGCTGACTTCTCCACCAGAACTAGCCTTCAAAAGCCCTGATTCACTCACATTTATATAGGTATTTTCTCCTGTTTTAAGTGTTTGAGATCCTGAAGTTTGGTTTGATTGAATTCCAACTTTGATTTCAGGCATAATGGCAAGGCTGTAAAAATCAGCCTCCAAAGCCAAATTCGAATTGGGTAGATAAAGAATAAGGGAATCCAAATCGTCTGGCAACTGATCTAAAGCAGCTTGCAAATTGGTCGATTCATTCTCT
>JAHEBE010000473.1 GCA_024642365.1 Algoriphagus sp. | reverse complement strand
GGATTTTCTTACAAAGGAATGGAAGATGATGGGGTAATGATGCCAGTCTTGGAAAGTAATATTCGCTACCTAAAGCCTGGGAAATACGATGAGCTATTAACGATCAAAACTCGGATACCAAATCTCCCTGGAGTTCGAATTCGTTTTGAATATGAGGTCTTTAATGAATCCAACGAATTAATCACCGAGGGATGGACTACGCTCGCATTTCTTAAAAAAGACAGTCACCAGCCCACTAGACCTCCCCAGAATTTGTTAGCTTTATTGAAACCGTATTTTTAAGTAAATCAAATTGATCAAGCGAAAAATCCAACGGGTTCAAATCAAAGCACTCTGGCAAGCCCAGCGTTTAAAGAAAATTCATTTCGGTGATCCTGCGAAGAATCTATACGACTTGGGAAGAATTTTTTTGCAACAACTTCAAAAAGATGATCTGAACGAACGAGCGGGATCTATGGCGTTTAGCTTCACCATTGCGCTTTTCCCACTTTTGATTTTTTTGCTAAACCTGATTCCTTACATGCAGGATTTATTTCCCTACATCACCACACAAAATATTTTGAATTTTGTAGCGGAGATTTTACCGGGCGACATCTATTCTCAAACGGAAACTACCATTATGGATATTGTCTCCAAACCAAGGCAAAGCTTACTTTCATTTGGTTTTTTCTTCGCGCTTTTTGCATCTACTCAAGGTGCAATGTCAATGATGAGTTCATTTAATTCTGTTTACCAAACGAAGGAAAACCGAGGGTTTATGCAGAGTCGAGGGATTGCCGTAAGCATTGTGATCATTTTGGCTTTGACTGTTTTTGCAGCAAGTACCGTAATGATTATAGGAAGTATTTTCATTAGCCGACTAGAAGAAATGCAGCTTTTCAACTCGAGCTTTATGTATTTCTTATTCTCAAGCTTAAAGTTTCTGATTCTTTTGTTGATGTTCTACATCGCTACAGCATTCATTTTTCGCTTTGCTCCAGCTGTTCATGATAAATGGCGATTTTTTTCTATTGGAGCTCGATTAGCAGGCGTTTTGATCACTTTAGGATTTTATGGCTTTACGTTTTACCTAAATAATTTCGCGAGCTACAATAAACTTTATGGTTCGATTGGGACGCTGATCGCTCTTATGTTATGGTTATTCATCACTTCGATGATCGTGCTGGTTTGCTTTGAAGTCAACGTCAGCCTGGATTTGATCGAGGAGAAAAAACTAAAAAAGAAACTTAAAGAAGAGCAAAAAGAAAAGGCCTGATTACTCAGGCCTTTTTTGATTCGATTCGAATTTATTTAAGTTCAAGTGGCTGGATCTGGCGGTCATTTGGCCCCCGAATTTCATTAAACTTAGAGATCATTTCTTGAAGTTTTTCGGGATTCTTGGTAGCTAAATTGCTGAGTTGCTCAAGGTCTTCCTTCAAGTTATAGAGTTGATAATCCTGATTATTCCCCAATTCTATATTCACGAATTGCGCTACTGCTGGCCCGGCATATGGTGGGATCATCAACCAATCTCCAGCCCGCAAAGCAGTGCGACTAGTCGCTTCTAAAACAAAAGCTTCCCTCCCATTTTGGCTTTTGCCAAGAAAGGTTTCCGATAAATTCTCACTATCTCCTGTACTTTTTTCACTCCCAGCAAGATGAGCTATAGAGGCTAGCAAATCAATTTGTGTAACTAGTGCATCAGAAACTCCCGGCTGAATAGTCCCCTTCCAATAAGTAATAAAAGGGACCCGAGTGCCTGCCTCAAAAAGCGAGTACTTCCCTCCTCTTAAAGGTCCAGCTGGCGTATGATCTCCGATTTTTTCAACCGCATCGTCGTAGTAGCCATCATTTAAGACTGGACCATTGTCACTCGAAAGCACAATCATAGTGTTTTCAAGTAACCCTCTTTCTTCTAACGTTTTTATAAATTCCCCAATTACCCAATCTGCCTCCAACAGTACATCTCCCCTTGGTCCCATGCCGGATTTACCCTCAAATCTGGGATGTGGCGTCCTTGGCACATGGGGCTGCTGCAAAGCATAAAAAAGAAAAAATGGCTGACCTGAATCTGCCC
>JAHEBE010000472.1 GCA_024642365.1 Algoriphagus sp. | reverse complement strand
ATGTTTCCGCAGACAACAAGTACAGGTTGTATGTCAATGGTAAATTTATCGGCATTGGTCCAGTCAGAAATGATGTGGAGCATTGGTTTTTTGATACCTATGATCTCTCAGAATACCTTCAGGCTGGTTCAAATACCATAGCTGCTAAAGTTTGGAATGAAGGAGCTGGGAAAGCCGAGGCTCAGATTTCTTTGAGAACTGGATTTATCCTAGATGGGGAAGGGGATGCGGCTGTGATTGCTACTGATAATACCTGGAAAGCTGCTCAGGATAAGGCTTACTCGCCGATTCAAGTCAGAGTTTACGGATATTATGCTGCAGGCCCTGGAGAAAATGTAAAAATGGGTGAATCCCTAAAAAACTGGCAAAGCAAAGATTATAATGATGAATCTTGGAAAGTAGCGCAGGCTCTTTTTCCTGGCGTTCCCAAAACAAAAGTCGGAGCTTTTGGTGCACCGATGGGTTGGATGCTGATTCCCTCAGCAGTTCCTCAATTTGAGTTTTCTGGGCAAGAAACTCCAGCTATTCGTAGAGCTAACGGAATAGAAATCAGTCCGGGGAATTTTGGACAATCTCCAGTAAAAATCCCTGCAAACAGTAAAGTGAGCATTCTTTTGGATCAAAAATATTTGACCAATGCCTATCCAACTTTCAAATTCAGCAATGGAAAGGATGCAACCGTAAAAATCACTTATGCAGAAGCTTTGTATGGAGCCGAGCGATCCAAAGGCAATAGGAATGAGATTGATGGGAAAGAGATCGTGGGACGATTTGATATGGTCACAACGGATGGAAGTGCCGATCAGGAATTTACTACGCTTAATTATAGAACCTATCGCTATATACAGCTGGATGTGGAAACACAAGCAGAAGAATTGACTTTGAATGGAATGGAAGCAATGTTTACTGGCTATCCATTTGAAATGAATGCCGAGTTTGGTTCGGATGATCCTACACTTCAGAAAATCCTCGAAGTGGGTTGGAGGACTGCAAGACTTTGTGCAGTCGATTCTTACATGGATTGCCCTTATTATGAGCAACTGCAATACATAGGCGATGGGCGGATTCAGGGGGTTATTTCCTATTTCAATTCCGGCGATGATCGATTGATCAAAAACTCTTTGAACCAGATTTCCTATTCCCAGCAGCCGGAGGGAGTGACTTTCAGTCGTTATCCTTCTGCCAGTCCGCAATACATTCCACCATTTTCCATGTGGTATGTCGGAATGCTCCATGATTACTTAATGTATGGTTCAGATATGGACTTTTTGCGCACAAAATTGAATTCCTCCAGATCAGTGATTTCTTATTTTCAGAGTGTTCAAGATGAAGCAGGATCACTGGGAACTTTACCTTTTTGGTCATTTGTAGACTGGGCAGTAGGTACGGAATGGAGACAAGGAATACCACCAATTGGAGCGGATGGTAATTCGGCTATTTTGGATCTTCAAATGCTCTTGGCTTTGCAATATGCTGCAGATTTGGAATCACACCTTGGAGTAAAAGGTTTGGCAGATAGCTATCTCAAAGAAGCGGAGAAGTTGAAAGTCACCATTCGAAATAAATATTGGAATGCCTCTCTTGGGCTTTTTGCTGATAGGGCTGAAAAGGATTTATTTTCTCAACATGCCAATGCCTTGGCGATTTTGGCTGGAGTGGTGGAAGGAAATGAGGCCAAGGAAATCGGGGACAAAATGCTAAGGCTCGAAAATAATATGGTGGAGGCAACGATCTACTTTAAATATTACATCCACCAAGCTTTGGTGGAAGTGGGGATGGGAGACAGCTATTTATCTTTCCTTGATGTGTGGAAAAAAGGACTAGACTTAGGTTTGACAACTTGGGCAGAAACTTCAGATTTGGATAAAACAAGATCAGATAGCCATGCATGGGGCTCTAGTCCGAATATCGAGTTTTATCGAACAATCTTGGGAATTGACAGTGATGGACCAGGGTTTAGCAAAGTCCTGATCACTCCGCATCTAGGTGAATTTGAAGAGATTTCGGGTAAAATGCCTCATCCAAATGGCATGATTGAAGTTGCTTATAATTTAAAAGGAAA
>JAHEBE010000009.1 GCA_024642365.1 Algoriphagus sp. | reverse complement strand
AATACAGTCGTTTACATGAGTGACCTGAGTGGGATAAATAACTTAATGCGACTTAATGTAGGGAATCAAGTCTCGAATCAAATTTCTGCTTTCAATAAGAGTATAGAGGCTTTTGATGTGAATAGCCGTATGAATAAAATTGCTTACTCTGTAAGAGATGGAAGAGAAAGCTTTTTGATCATTGAGGGCTTTTCTAATTCCGATCAATTCACGCCAAGTACTCCGCGAGTCCAACTGGAACAGGCAAAGAGTTTGAATGAACGATTAGCTGCAAGAAGACTTTTAGAGGAGCGTCAAGCGGAGCCAAAAACTCCTGTGGTAAATCCAATTCCAACAGCTTTGGAAAAACCAGTAGCACCAATCGATACTACTTCGAAAAATAGGGCTACTTCAATAGACCTTAAAAGGTTAAGTTTTGAATCTAAAAAAGGCATAGACACAGATAATTACACCTTCGACTCATTGCCTAATCCTAGCATTGCACGAGAAACCAGTATTGGTTCAAGCAACAAAGTGAATTTGCTGGAAACCTTCAGAAAGCAAAGTCTTCAAAAGCGAGTTTCTGGTCCGAGAGGAATGGAAGATGAGTTTTTTATCAATCATGTAAATACTCGATTTGTTGTTGACCCATTGCGAGGATTTGGGATTAATTTGACTGGGAAAATGACTGATCTTCTGGATAATCATTCGTTTTACGGTGGGGTAATGACTACGCTAGATTTTAGATCTGGTGGAGATTTGTTTTTTGAATACGAATACTTGAAAAGCCGTATAGACTTCAAAGGAAGGTTTGATCGCCGGACTATTCGAGTATCAGAAGGAGATATTACTTTCCAAAAATATATCCTGACCAAAATAGAGGCAGGATTCTCTTATCCCCTGAGTCCTAATACCAAATTTATGGTTGCGCCTTTTCTAGCGAAAACGCAATATTTCAACCTTAATCCTGATTCCTTAATCCTAAGTAATCAACCAGATTTAAATCAATTGGATATAAATTATGTTGGTGCTAGAGCTGAATTAGTTTTCGATCGAACAGAGCAACTTGGATTGTATTCACAAGCTGGATTTAAGGGGAAGATTGGATATTCGAATTATGCCGCACTCGGGAACTCTGGAAGGTCTTTCAGTAATTTCTATGCAGATCTTAGAAATTATCAGCGAATTCATAAAAATATCATTTTCGCAACGAGATTGTATTATGGGTCCTTTATGGGGAATAATCCACAAACCTACCTAGTAGGAGGTATGGATAATTGGCTATTCAATGACTTTTATCGTCCACCAGCAAACCGACCTGAGTCTTCTCCAATTCGTAATCCAACAGGTGTCGAAAACTCCAATATTCTCTTCGCTGATTTTGTTGATTTGAGAGGATATGATTACGATGAAATTCGAGGCAGAAATGTGATCACATTTACCTCTGAACTTAGAATCCCATTATTTTCTTACCTGACAAGAGGAAATATCACATCTAATTTTATCAGAAACTTCCAATTGGTGGGATTCTATGATATTGGTTCTGCTTGGAATGAATTCGCCCCTTGGGAAAAAGTAAATGACCAAAACACTGAGGTGATCAATACAGAGGGCTCACCGTTTACAATTGTTTTAAATAATTTCAATAATCCTTGGCTCCAAAGTTATGGTGCTGGCTTAAGAACTGTGCTTTTGAATTACTACGTGAAATTTGACGTAGCTCGGCCGGTTAGAAATTATGAAACCGAAGATTTGAAGTTCTATGTAACTTTAGGCTTCAATTTCTAAATCAACTTATGATTAAATCTATGACCGGCTACGGAAATGCCGGATTCGAAAATGACCAATTGATTATTCAAGTGGAGGTCAGATCGCTTAATTCAAAATTTTTAGACCTTTCTATTCGAAGTCCTAGGCAGTTTTCGGACAAAGAACTTGAAATAAGAAATATAGCTCAGTCTATATTAGACCGAGGTAAAGTCAGTATTTCAGTGGATTTTTCTACAAAGGGAGCAAGTGAAATACCGGTTTCCATCAATGAATCCCTTTTCAAACTTTTCTATTCGAAGTATAAAAATCTATCAGAATCTGTCAATGATTCCAATGAAGATATTTTTAAACTGGCTCTTCAATCCCCAAATGTGATTACCCAAATTTCATCTGAGGACAAAGAAAATGAGCAAGATTGGCTGGCTGTAAAAAATGTGATCACAGAAGCGCTAAAGAAATGTGACGCATTTAGACAAGATGAAGGGAATTCGCTATTTGATAAATTGATAGGAAATATTGATACGATTGCTTCTGGTCTAGACCAAATCAAGGCTCAAGAAGGAAAGCGAAAAGATCGGATCAAGGATAAAATTCGAAACCATTTTAATGAATGGTTGGAAGAGACTTCGTTTGATGCCAATCGGTTTGAACAAGAATTGATCTACTATTTTGAGAAATTAGATATTACAGAAGAGCTTGTCAGATTGGATACGCATTTGAAATATTTTTCCAAATGCCTGAAAGAAGAAACCATGCAAGGAAAAAAATTGGGTTTCATCAGTCAAGAAATAGGACGTGAGATCAACACGATTGGTTCTAAAGCAAACGATGCTGAAATGCAAAAGCATGTGATCTTGATGAAGGACGAATTGGAGAAGATTAAAGAGCAGGCATTAAACGTTCTTTAATTTACTCTTTCAAGCCTTTTCGAATTACTTTTCCTGCTGGGATGGCTTTATAGGTTCCATTCTCTACAGCGATTTTACCATTAATAAGTACGAAAGCAATTCCTGTCGGATATTGATGCGGATCGGTAAATGTGGATTTGTCCATAATCTGATCCGCATCAAATATGGTAATGTCCGCAATTGCGCCTTCTTTGATAATGCCTCGATCATCCAACCCTAATCTTTTTGCCGATAAGCCCGTCATCTTATGGATCGCATCTGCTAGCGTAATGATTTTCTTTTCTCCAACGTAATAGCCAAGGACACGTGGGAAAGTTCCATAGGCTCTGGGATGTGGATGCCCATCTCCTGGCTGAGAAAGTCTTCCATCTGATCCGATCATAGTCATCGGATGTTGCATGATTCGTTCGACATCCCTTTCATCCATTGCATGGTAAATTGTTCCCGTTCCACCATTTAGCTGGGCTTGAATGACAAATTCTGCCCCATTCTCAATACTAGGTTCTTCCCCTTCTCGAACGAGCCAATCGTGGAGGGTTTTACCTTCCAAAGTTGAATCCCATTCTACTCTTGAAAATTGGATTCGTTTGAGGTCTTTTCCCCCACGGTCATTCAAAATATTAAATATTATACCTTCCTTGATGCTATCTCTTAGTGAAGGGTTTGTCACTCGGTTTGAAAATTCACCTCCTTCCATAGCCCAACTTGGAATTAATACACTGATCCCAGTATGACTTGCTGCATAAGGGTATTGGTCCATCATGATGTCTAAACCTAAATTTCGAGCTGAATCGACCATAGCGAGTGTTATTGAACTTGCTCCCCACATTTTTACGCCAATGGCTTTATGATGTGTAAGAACAACCGGAATTGAAGCTTCTCTTGAAATCATAATCGCTTCTTGTACAGCTTCTAATAAACCCAATCCTTCTTCTCGTAAGTGAGAGGTGTAAATTCCGTCATATTGGGAAGCAATTTTTGAAAGTGAGATAACTTCATCTACTTTTGAAAAAGTCCCTGGAAGGTATTTTAGCCCTGTGGAGATGCCAAATGCTCCTTCTTTCATAGCTTGTTCGATGTAGCTTTCCATCAGCTTAAGTTCTTCAGCGCTTGGCTCTCTATCATCCAGCTGCATCACTTCTTTCCGAATAGTATTATGGCCTACTAGGTAGGCAACATTTACTCCTAGCCCGATCTGATCCAGCGAATCTAAAAAAGGCCCAAAAGGCCAAGGGCTTCCGCCATCGGGGCCACCTAATGCTAAAGTTACTCCCTGCCTTACGAGACTTTCTCCTAATGGCATTTCAAGAATTGGCTCCAAATGGGTATGCATGTCAATGAATCCTGGAGAAACAATCAGTCCATTCGCATCGATTGTCTGAGTAGAAGAATTGCTTTTTAAATCACCAATGGAAATAATCCGATCTCCTTTGATTCCTAGATCTGCTTGAAATGAAGCTGCCCCTGAACCGTCGTAGATGGTTCCATTAAGAATAATAATATCGAAATCAGGGGTCTTTTCTCCGCAGGAAGCGAAGAAAACTACAATCAAAAAAACAAGAAATACAGATTTTTTCATAGGATTTTCCATTTGGGTCTTCCTGAATTTAGTAATAAAAAAAGGAAGCTTTTCGATGATTGCGAAAGCTTCCTTTACTTTTTTGTGATTGGCTTTAATTTAATTTGAATCGAATAGGCATAGTCATTCGAGATCGGACTGGCCGATCTTTGTTGATCCCTGGATTCCAGTTTGGAGATTCCTCAATAACCTTTTTTGCAATTTCATCACATCCTCCAGCTATCCCGCGTAGAACTTCTACATCCTGAATAGAGCCATCTGTATTGACAATAAAGCGGACTATTACGGTGCCTTCGATCCCCATTCTTCTTGCCTGATTAGGGTAGGTTAAATTTTTCTGTAAATACTTGTACCATGCTTCCATTCCTCCTACAAATGAAGCCTGTTTATCTACAAAATCCTTTATTTCATCCGGATCATCAATGATTGGAGGTGCACTCAAAACGATTTCAGGAAGTTCTTCAGATTCGTTATAGTCTATATCGAAAATTTGATTTGTCTTCTCGTCGATGAATTTTTCATCAGGCTCGATAATAATTTCGACAGGGACTTGGATGGGAGGGACTGGCGGTTCTTGAATTGTGTTTGGGATTTCTGGCAGATCCCAAACTTCGGATTGGTTGCTAAAATCCTTGATCTTAAAATCGTCATAAGCTTTCCATTCGAAAGCCACCAAAACAGCTGAAATACTTATCACCAATCCTAAATTGGTAAACGTAGATGACCATCTTGTGAGGTCGGTTTGGGGTGTTTTCTTTGATTCCATAAGTGTTTGTTTAGGGTAACAATAATCTACTTATAGAATTTAAGAACATGAAAATCAGGAAGCTATTCTGATAACGATATTTAACTAATTTAAAAGGTGTTAAAATTTAGGCATAAAAAAACCCCGAATAAATCGGGGTTTATATTTTAGCTTAGTTTGAATCGAATTGGAAGTCTCATTCGAGTACGAACCGGTCTGCCTCGTTGCTTACCTGGTTCCCACTTAGGAGCCTCACTTACCACTTTAATGGCCTCTTCGTCACAACCTCCTCCAATACCTCTTAGTACTTCAACATCCTGAATGGAACCATCTGTATTCACAACGAATACTACGATTACTGTTCCTTCAATACCCATTCTACGGGCTTGAGTTGGGTATTTCAAGTTTTTAGAAAGATAGGCGTTCCATCCGGACATTCCCCCTGGAGGGTTTGGTTGAGTTTCCACCACGTCAAAGATTTCATCAGCTTTCTCCACAACTGGAGCATCTTTAATGATTACTTCTTTGATAACCGTAGTTTCTTTCACATCCACATCGAAGTTTACTTCGATTTTGTCCTCGATTTCAACCTCATCAGGAATCTCCTCAATGATAGGTTGCTCCACTGGAGGTGGCGGTGGTGGTGGTGGCTGCTCGGTGATTGGAATATCAAGCAATTCTTCGAAGTTATCCGTCACTTGACCCAAGTCCTTTAGCGAACCATCATCGTATGACTTCCATTCAAAGGCTGCAAGAGTAGCACCTACAGCAACAGCTAAACCGATATTCAGGAACAATCCCGAAAGTCTAGTTACGTCTGCACTGGGAGTCTTTTTTGCTTCCATGATGAAGTTTATTTTTACTGGTTTAAAATTTTCTAGTTCAGAATAACAATTCTAATAATTAATGTGGATTAATCCAAGCGTATTTTATCGACAGGTATCTTAAAATATGCTAATAAACCTAAAATACCACCTATTTCATTGACTATCATGTCCATAATGTCGAAAGTGCGATATGGAATAAATTTTTGTAAAAATTCTAATCCAATCCCAATCGCAAGTCCAAAGACAATGAAATTAAAGATCAATCTGTTTTTGCCTTTTGGGAGCTCTGATTTTATTAATCCCACTCCACACCAAAGAAAACTTAATCCAGCAAAGCAAATGAGATGGATAAGTTTGTCCTGGAAATCAAAATAATGAGTATCCGGAAATTTATCTCCTGGTGTAAGCATTGCAAAAGAAATAATAATGAGCCATGAAATGGCCAAAATTAATCTTAGCATGCGTTTTTAATTCCCAACAAGCTCTCCGTAAGCTTCAGCACTTAGAAGGTCTTCTGGTAGGTCACCTGAAATTTTCACTTTGATCATCCAGCCCTCTTCGTAAGGTGATTCATTTACCAGTTCTGGATTTGCTTCTAGTTCAGAATTAAGCTCAAGAATTTCACCTGAAACGGGCATAAAAAGATCAGAAACAGTTTTTACCGCTTCTACTGTTCCAAATACCTCTCCAGTATCCAAGGTGTCTCCCACTGTCTCTACTTCTACATAGACGATGTCTCCTAGTTCGCCTGCAGCAAATTCGGTAATTCCGATGGTTACTACATCGCCTTCAATTTTAACCCACTCGTGGTCTTTAGTGTACTTTAAGTCTTGAGGAAAATTCATTTTTATTTGATTTTATAAGGCTTCAAAAATAACAGGATTAAGCCAAGTTTAAAATCTATTGAGATAAATTAAATCGTAATTGACCTCCGAAAGACGTAGATGCTCGCTTATAGGCTGTAGTAACTCTTGGATCGTTGATTGTTCGGTCAAAATAGAAGGTCAGATTCAAGTTTTGATTAATTAAATAGCTAACAGTAGGTCGGATTTGCACACTTAGATTTCCATTTGTGACCGTGCTTTGCTCTTCAATTTTTCGCTGAATTGTCCTTGTGTCTACGAATTTGGTATCCATCCGAAACTGTAAGTCATTCTTTAAAACGGTTTGTCTGCCTTGAATTTTAAAAGGCACTTTCATTCCTGCTTTAATAAATCCGATATTAATTCCTATATCGTTGCTTCGCTGTTCGGTGACTTGAGAATTTGAAAAATTCATCCCCAAGTTTCTTTCTTTATTATAGTTTACAGCAATATTCAATCTATTTTTTGTCAATAAATCCAATCCAATCAAAGGGGCAAAACGCTCGGAAAGCACGACTTGATTGAGCACGTAAATTGGGATAAACTGCCCTGATTCATTTACTTCTGATGGATAAGGGATTTGCTGAAGCGTATTATAAAGTTCTAAGCCATTCTGATATTGCAGGGAGTTTGAAAAGTTACTAACATCATATGTCGACGTATACGCATGTGTAATGTTGATACTTGTAAAGACGTCGCTCAAGCCTTTTAATCGGGAAAGTCCTCGATAATCTAGTCTCCAGTTTGGTAATGGCGTTTTTGGAAAAGGATTTAGATTAATACTGCTAGCGTCTTTTCCACGGTAAGCTGCCAAGAAAGAAGGGATGAGCACATCTTGGCCATTAATTGAAAACTCACCGCCACCACCCGGCTGACTATCTAGCCTAGACTTGATGATAGCTCTGTTATTTTCAAAATCTGTAAATAAAGGTGAAACATTGTCAAAGTCATCTGCGCTGAAAGTCGTTCCTAGCATAATAGTGGTGATGCTGTATGAACCGATGCGATTAGGACTTATCGACAAATATTCTCCTGGATTATCAAATGAGTTTCTGAAAATTTCTCGATACTCTCCAGACTCTCGTTTGGTTGCATTCAAGGTGATTTTGAAATCTTGGAAAGGCTCTAGCATACTTCCAAACCTCATATTCACTACTCGACTTTGGAGAAAAGGCTGTGTTAATTCGGGGCTTGGGGCCATAATTCCCATGCTGGCAAAATCATTTCGAATAGTAGGGTCTTGACTACCAAATAAGAATGCCAAACCTGGATTTCCAAACGCTCGATCCATGCCTAATAATCCGGTATTTGGCTGATAACCCGGCAAGAAGGTACCTTCCACTTTCCCGACAGTAAAGGTGAATTCCTTGATCATCATCAAGGTTTTGAGAAGTTTATTTGAGAACGGAGACCCTATGGTGTCTTCAGCAGTTAAAGTGTTTCTTCCCGGAATACTAGGTCGTTTAGGTGCATTTAAAGCGGCGAGTTTTTTATTCTTATTATAGAGTTTAACTAAATCAAATTTTCCTTGAAGACTTTGATCCCTTGTGTTTTGAATCGCATTACCCAACGTATCACGCTGACCAATTGAACCCGTTTGCCAGGTGTAAGTAGTTCCATAACGGTAGTCTGCTCTAATCCAATCGGTAAGTGGAGACTTATCAAATGGAATGGTATAATTCAGGTTTACATTGTGATTGTAATTGGTCCTTCGTCCGAATCTCCAGAAATTGGCCCGAATCGAATCTGCTTTTTCTTGGGTGTCGATATCACCTTGCGGCTCATCAATCACAGCCAAAACACTGCTGTTGTAATCGACCCGAAGATTCCTTGTCAAATCCCAATTGACCGTATAGAACCGATTCATAAAAAAGCTTTTCTGGAAAAGTGGGTCTACACCAGAAGTCCCCAATTGGTCATTCCGATATTGAGATCTCAAATACCTACGATCCACATCCACTCTTGCTAAAATCAAGGTAGGAGAGAGGTTTAAATTAAAATCTTTAATCAAGCTAAGGTGCGGCGAATTCAGAAATTCAGAATTCTTGAATGGCTCGATAGTCAGTGGCTTTGGTTGATAACTATAAGTAATATTTCCTCGGTAAGTCTTGAAATTGTAATCTTGAATCTGAGCATTCGTTTGAGTCACAGTTCCAAAGGAATAGGAAAGCGATAAATTGCTAATATCATAAAATCTAGCCTTTGCCTCCGGATTGGATTTGATTTTCCGAACATTGTTAAAGCTGAAGTTTTTTCGATTCAATTGATCCAAAGCAATTTGCCTGTAAGCATCCCGCTGTTGATTGGTCTCAAATTTTTGAAGGGCTACTTCAAAAGGCACATCCGGATTTAATGGATCATATTGTGGACGTGTGGAGGAGTTTTCAATACTGAAGTAAAAAGGAATACTGACTCCAAGTGCTGCAGGTAGAAGTTTATGAATGTCTACGTTTGTGGAGATATCATATTGCGTGGTCGCAGTTCTTAGACGCTGAGAAAGTCTCGTTTCCAATCCTCCAAAGCCAATCGTATTGTGTCTTATGGAAGCAGAAACAACTGCGACGTCTGCTATTTTTGCATTAAACAAGGCATTTGCGGCCCAGCCATTGGATTTTGTAAAACCAGTTACCCGAAGTTCATTTGCCCAAATACAAATACTTTTGCTACCGCCACCATTCAAACCTGGATTTCTTACTCCTATCATGGTTGCCTGAGACTGTGAAAGCTCAGGACGTCCTACTACAGTCACTTTGTATTGCCGGATCGTCTGCGAAAAAGGTAAGTTGAGCGGTACCCGGTTATTGTCCCGCTCTACTTTTACACCCACAATTTCCTGGATGGCAATATCGATTTCGTTTTCTAAAGGCCAGATAAGTCGAGGGTCACGAGTTCCTTTTGGAGTAATGATTAGTGGCACCTCGATTTCATAATAGTTGTCAGTGAAATCTGTTCCCAATCTCAAGAAAGCAGAGACCTCTCCATCCAATGCGTCCTCGCTATCAGCATGAAGGAACATTTTGATCCGCTCAAATTGAACCAAGTCTAAAGTGACATTTTTGAATACGGCACGAGCATCTTTTGCCTGAAGGTCTTCGACACAAACCCGCAAGGATTGCTCGTTTAATCGACGCTCCACAGTGGAGGTATTGTCTCGATCACGATTAATTCCAGGAGGCAAGACATAAGGACTTTGTGTCGCACTTCCCTGGCTATTTTCTTCAATTCCCACCACATCTACAGTGACATTCGAGTTGTCTGGCTCAGGAATTTCAAAGAATCCTCGCTCAAAAAGTGATTCTTGGAATACACGCCATTGGCTGCCTACCATTCTGAAATTAGCCATACGCATTACCACAGGCTGCTCAAAGTCGGTCAAGTAAGTTCTGATCCATCGGATAGATTTAAAACCATTGATAGATCCTTGTACCCGGTCAGGCTGTCGAACTGGAATTCTCACCAAAAACCAATCGACACTTTCGCCATTTTCCACATGGGTGACTTTATCTACAATATACTTTTGTCCAACCTTCAATTGGCCTGGTCTCAAATCCAATTCGTATTCGTAATAATTTTCAAGTTCATTGACAGTGTTATCTGTATTCAAATCTTCGTTATCTGGAAGGTTTGATCCAGAAGGAGTATAAGGAAGATTTTGATCTGCAGTCACTGGAGTATTTCGTTCCTGACCGTTGAATTTTTTATAGCGCTCCAAGATTTTTACATCCTCTGCGTCAAACTCTTCGTCCAAATAGTATTGGAAAAAATCAGAGGAAACATCTTGCTCAATGATTCTACGAGCCTCTGGCGAAACAGAAATCCGGTCCAAAAATCGGCTTTTAAAATAGGCCGGCTCATCTTCATTTTTCAATCCGTCCAATCCTACATCTTGATTTACCCTAGAAATCTCTGAATTGTCAAAAGCAGGGAGTAAAAATTGCTCTCTGGTGATTCGACCCCATTCATTGCTGCCGGTTTCGGTTGGGTCTCCGTCAGCGGGAAGTCCGTTTTCAAACGAATGCCTACCATCTTTCATGACATCTTCGGCGATGTCTCCAAGATTGAAAATGAGTTTACCACCAGTGGTATTGTTTTGATTAAAGACCCCATCCAAAACCTTTCCGTTTTCCCCTTGGATAAATGGGTCTAAAAGCCAGAATTCGAGGTAGTCGATATTGGTTCGGTCAAAATCCACTTCTGTAGTAATGGCTCGAGTGATCGCGCCAAAGTTTTTTCTTGGGTTAGGCAAAAGCCCATTTTGAGTCAAATTTGGGTTGTAATTGTACATCCCTCGCTCATTTGGGAAATAGGCAAATTCAAAAAGAGGCTCAGGTGTAATGATCACTTCCCGGTCTTGTTGGGGGAAGATTTCCTGAGGAAGCACACGACGAACGTAATGATTTCTCCTATCCTCACGGGTAATATTGGATGGGACTCCTGGCCCATTTTCTCGGTAAAAAATATTGTCAATATTGTACCAAGCCACTCGAGCACGACGATATGCAGCTCCCAAATTATCCTCTGTTTGAAAACTTAGATCAAATCGATTGTCATCTGTTTGAGGGGTAGAACCTAATTTCCAGTTTTGATTAGCAGCTCCCCCTAAGTTAAATGGAGTGACCGCCGCCTCAAAATCATCAATATAAGAGGCTTGATCTCCATTTACCTGATTAGAAGTTCCTGGGATTAAATGAGCAAATTCACCACTCACTTGAACCAATGAAGTCTCTTTGGTATCTGTAAATGGGAGGGCATCAGCCAGCTTAGTGAGCCAGCGAGATTCGTCACTATAATTGGCATCCAGTCCCCACATGCTATTTCGAAGGGTCTCACTTCCGGTAGCAATTCTGGAAACATTGGGGCGCTCGTTTAGATATAGGAATGTTCCTCCAAGATTGAATTTATCACTAAACAGGTAATCAAGCCTCGTCCCCAATAAGCTTCGAGTTTGAAATGAAACCAAATCTGCTTTTTCAAAACTTACGTTGATTTGCTTGCCAGATTGAAGGATAGCATCGTTGATGATGACTAATCGGCCAGTATTGTAATCAACAGTAAAATCAACTCCCTCTGAAAGCGGAATGTTACCCGCTTGGACGATTACAGAACCAGGGGAAATATTTAATCCGGGTAATTGAATCTCGCTGGCCGAACCTGCAGTAAGTCGTCCTTTAATGAAATATTTATTCAGTCTGGTGACTTGATCCGCATCGGCCTGGGTAGTTCGATAAAGCGTGTCAAAGACATATTTATCTTTAAAAACTACCTCGGAGGGATCAAATTTCTTTTCCAAATTCGAGCCGAATGGCTCTAAAACCGGGAATACGAGAAGTCCACGGCTGGAAATCAAGGTGAGCCCTTCCACAAAGTCAAAATTCCCATCAGGAGCAGGATCGTTTTGAGGATTCAAATTGTCCAAACCAGTTAATCGAATCAAGGGAACGTCTTTTACATTTCGACCTTCCAGCAAAGAAGGGTTGTCAAGTCCTGTACGATCATCACGGTAGATAACTTGTAACTGAAAACCTTCCCGAAGAATTTGATTGGCATTTAATGAATAGATATTCTTCATCATCAAGTCCCAAGTAGGAATTCGAGGGTTGATTCGGGCAGGACGAAGTAGTTTTAAAAAGATTAATTCATCTTCTGCTCTTACCTGATAATCCTCTGTCAATTCACCGACTTTATATACTTGGCCATTGTAAGTGTATTCGTAAGACACTGCCAGCACTTCATCATTTTGAAGTCTTCTAAAAAGCGATAAGTATCCAAGCTGAGGATTGAAAAAGAATTCAGATGGATCTAGTTTTCTTGATCCATTAATTTGTTCAAAGTCTACTCCTTTTTTCAGACCTAAAGCAGACTCTATAGCTCTGGAGCCGGTATCAAATGGGCGAAAAGATGGATTGCCTGAAATAGAGCCATACAGATTATTTGCATTATTCCCTGCAGGGGCATTTGGTGTCCCAGGGCCGATTGCTGGGTTAGATGGATTAAATAAAACCCGGCCTTCCCCCAAATCCATAAAAGCTGCAAAATTCCGCAAGGTGGTGGTATTGGTAGCCCGGTTCATGATGTACACCTCGATTCGAGTTACGTTTACCCCAGACAAAACCTGCGGTAATCCTCTGAGCCATTTCTCATAATTATCTCGAAAAAAGTGAGATAAAAAGAAGTGTCGGTTCTCATCGTATTTGGAAGCTTGGATGTCGAATGTTCGGCCTTGTCCATTGGCATCTATCGTCAGGTTGTCTCTTCGGCCTCGCTGAGTGGAAGCCACCGCTGTCACATTCAGCTTTCCAAATTGCATTTGGGTTTTTACACCGAAAAGGTTCTGAGCACCTTGGATCAATCGGTTTTGAACAGGCATACTCACGTTTCCTATTTCAATAGATTTTACGATATCCTCTTCGAAACCATTGAATTCTACTTTTAATTGATTTTGAAAATCAAAGGAATTGTTAGAATCGAAATTTGCTCCGATTTTCACTTTTTCACCTAGCGATCCATTTACTGCCATTTGGATTTGCTGGTTGAAGTTAAAGCCGCCGTTTTGTTGCTGACGAATGGGAAGAGTCGGATTGTCCACTCGCCTAAAAACAGCACCAAAATCTAGATTGACATAACCTGATGGCACGATGTTGATTTCAGAACCTCCAAAAATCCGATCAAAGGATGGGCTGACTGTTAAGGGTGGAATTAAGCCCCTGCCTTCAACGGCGCTTTCTCCATCTCCGCCTCTTGCTCTGCTTTTCCAATAATCCTGACGGACTTTATATTCTTGGATTTTTGAAAAATCTTCAAAATTATACTCTTGTTCATTTCCAATTCGTGTCGAATCCAATTCATCTACAATGTTATACCGTAAAGTAGAATCCATCAAAACTTGAACGGATTGATTGATCGGAGAGGGCTTATAAAAAGGGATGGAAGGGTTGTAAAATGGGTTCCGCTGAGGGAATAGCGGGTTTGTCCTCATATTTTGCCAAAGCAAATATGAAGGCGTCATTCTCCTTTGATTCAAAGAATCAATCCGTGACGGAGGCCTGTCAGGACTGGTTTGTTGAGCCTGGGAAGAGGAGAAGATCAATAAAAGGCTAAAGAGGATGAAGCAATGCTGCCAACCTGCTAAAAACCTTCGCCAGAAAAAAGTCAGTATCTTCCGAAAGTTCAATACAACTTAATTATTATGGTGTCTTTAAAGATGCTTTAATTAAATCTTCTAATGAAATTTCTCCAACTGTTTTTTTGAGGACAGCAGCTATATTTTTTTCTGCTACAGCTTTTGGGAATCCAAGAGTGATCAAGGCTTGTAACGCCTCCTCTCGTGTTTTATTACTTGATTTCAAAAATCCTAGCGGAGCAGTATTCCCCTCATTTCCGCTTTTTCCAACTTTGTCTTTGAGTTCTAAAATTATTCGTTGAGCGGTCTTAGCTCCGATACCCTTGACATGCTGAATAGTAGCTACATCACCGGAAAGAATTGCATGCTCTATTTCCTCAGCTGAAAGAGAAGATAAAATCATCAAGCCGGTATTCGGTCCTACCCCGTTGATTCCAATTAAAAGTAAAAACAGACGCTTTTCATCGGACTCTTTAAATCCATAAAGCGTATGCGCATCTTCTTTGATATGTAAAAAAGTGAGGAGCTTGATCTGCTCCTCATCTTTTATTTTGCTATACGTCTGCAATGAAATTTTCACATGATATCCTATCCCACCTACATCAATCAACACATAGGTCGGGTCTTTTAGGACTAATTTTCCACTTAGGTAATCAATCATGTCTAATCCTTGTTTTGTGCATCCACTACCGCGATTGCCACCATGTTTACGATCTCACGAATGGAGCTTCCTAATTGTAAAATGTGCACTGGCTTATTCATTCCAAGTAGAATTGGACCAATTGCCTCTGCATTTCCAAGTTCGGCTAATAGCTTATAAGCGATGTTGCCAGAACTTAAATCTGGGAAGATCAACGTGTTTGCTTTTTTATGCAATAGGTTTGAGAATGGATACATTTCTTGCTGTATCTCTTCACTAATGGCCACATTAGCCTGCATTTCACCTTCAATAATTAAATCTGGGAAACGACTCTTTGCCATTGCTGCAGCTTTTGCCATTTTGGTCGGGATAGCTCCTTTTGCAGAACCAAAATTGGAATAGGAGAGTACCGCGATTTTCGGTTCCATATTGAAGAATCGTACAGCATCCGCTGTCAATCCAATAATATCCACGAGTTCTTCAGCTGTTGGATCCAAATTAACAGTGGCATCAGCAAAGAAGAATGGGCCTTTCGCCGTATTCATGATATACATACCAGCCACTCGCTTTGCTTCTGGTTTTACTCCAATAGCATGTAGAGATGGAAGGATTGTCTTTGGATAATCTTTTGTCAAACCTGAAATAAATGCGTCGGCAGCTCCAGTTTCAACCATCAATGCACCGAAATAATTACGCTGCTTGACAAGTTGCTCTGCTTCAGTTAAAGTCATGCCTTTTCGCTGTCTTTTCTTGAAAAGAATTCCTGAGAAATCGCTCAACATTTCTTTCTCTTCCATAGGATCAATGATCGTGACATTGGTCAAGTCCAAGGAATTATCTTCAATCAAAGCAAGGATTCGCTTGCGATTACCAAGCAAGATAGGGTCTCCTATTTTTTCGTCCCGAATGATCTGAGCTGCTTTCAGAATTTTTCTATTGTCTGCCTCGGCAAAGACGACGCGTTTCGGATCTTTTTTAGCTCTCGCAATAACCACTGACATGAGTCGCTGATCAATACCAATGCGCTCTTGGAGTTCTAATTCGTAAGCATCCCAATCCTTTATTGGAAATTTTGCTACGCCAGAATCCATTGCAGCTTTCGCAACTGCAGGTGCAATTGTGGTGATTAGTCTTGGGTCCAAAGGCTTAGGAATCAGATACATTCTTCCAAAGCCTAACTTACTTTCTCCATAGGCTTTGTTTACGATATCTGGAACGGGCTCTTTTGCAAGTTTTGCGATAGCTTGAGCAGCAGCCAGCTTCATTTCTTCGTTGATGGCAGTAGCTCTTACGTCCAAAGCACCTCGGAAAATATAAGGAAAACCAAGAACGTTATTTACCTGATTAGGATGATCAGAACGCCCTGTGGCCATGATTAAATCCTCCCTTGCTGCAATAGCCAGCTCATAAGGGATTTCAGGATCCGGATTTGCCAAAGCAAATACGATCGGATCTGGCCCCATCAATTTGATTTGATCTTGGGAAACGATATTTCCAGCGGATAAGCCAAGAAATACGTCTGCGCCTTTAAGAGCGTCGGAAAGGCTATGAATATCTCGGTGGGTCGAAAATTCCTTTTTGATATCATCTAAATCAGGTCGATCATTTCGGATCGCACCTTCTTTGTCACACATGACAAGATTTTCGCGCTTAACGCCCAAGGACATGTAAAATCGTGTACAAGAAACAGCAGAGGCGCCAGCTCCATTGACAACCAATTTTATTTTTGAGATGTCTTTTTTGACTAGCTCTAATGCATTGAGTAAAGCCGCTCCTGAAATAATTGCTGTCCCATGCTGATCATCGTGCATCACAGGGATTTTCATTTCCTTTTTTAGAGTTGTTTCGATTTCGAAACACTCGGGAGCTTTGATGTCCTCTAAATTAAGACCTCCAAATGTAGGCTCAAGCGACTTGATGATTTGAATTAGCTTCTTTGGATCTTTTTCATTGATTTCAATGTCAAAGACATCAATTCCTGCAAATTTTTTGAAAAGGACACCTTTTCCTTCCATGACAGGTTTGGATGCTTCTGGACCAATATCTCCTAATCCTAAAACTGCAGTACCATTAGAGATTACACCTATCAGGTTTCCTTTAGCAGTGTATTTATAAACATTTTCAACATCGGCCTCGATTTCCTTACATGGCTCCGCTACTCCGGGAGAATAAGCCAATGCAAGATCCATTTGACTGGAAAGAGGTTTGGTGGGTACAACTTCAATTTTTCCAGGTGAACCCTGGGTATGGTAATTTAGGGCGTCTTCTTTACGAATTTTAATGGCCATAGAAAGCTAAAATTATTATTGGGTTTAGGCCCCTGAGTCATCCGTCCAACTTATATCTGTGTTGAGAAGTATGGTTTCTATTTCTCGAAGGGCATCACGATGTACTTCATTAGGGTAGTACACGAAGCCCTCAAGGTAATAAAGTTTTCCCTTTTCTTCATCGACCATCAAATAGCCTAGGTAAGTACCACCCATGCTCAAGTTGTTGGTTTTCCAGGAACCCCTGATTTCGGTGGTAAAATTATCATTAATCACCATGTTTCTGAAGGCAGGGGGGATTTGTTTTTCACTGACTACGAAAGAAGTGGGATCATCTGGGTCTCCGAATATATGATTTCGAGCCACAGAGTCTCTGAGCTTGAGGATGTTCTCTGGAAAAGTTTGCGATTCGTCGACATAATCTTCCACATGAAAAATTAGACTGATATCTGCTCTATTACCGCTTGGAGTAATTTGTCTTAGCCAGAGGAATTGCTTATCTGTTTTGGCAATTTGATAAGATGCTGGGACATTTATCTGGATTCCTATCGCCTTTTTTGCTTCAGCGGCGGCTTCGGTATTTTTTCGAGCCAGGATAATTTTTTCTAGCCTTCCTCTTTCTCGTACTTCAAACAAATTTTGAAGCCTATTTCCATTTTTCTTGAGGTTAGCAACCAGCTCTCCTTCCGTATTTCCAAACAAATAGAGTACTTCTTGACCAATCGCATATTCATCTTCCATTCTCAGAGAATAGAGGTTTTGGTCACTCATTGCTTTTTCCTTAGACTCTTTTGAAAATTGGGCATTGATCGCTTGACTTGATGCCCCTTTATCATCAAAAGTAGTCACATAGATTAAATTCGTAGACATTTTGAGCATTCGGGTCATGGCTCTTGGATCCACGATATTCACTTTGAATTTTGATTCTGAACGGAACATGCCTGGCAAGTCAGCTTGAAATATATTTCGAAGTTCTTCACCCACGGGCCCCGCCCATTTTACTGAATCAATTACCATGATGATTTCACCGATAGAACCTCGAGCTCTTGGCTTTGTGCTATCTGCTGAATCCCCGTCTGGCGCACATCCTGAAACGAAGGCGAGTAGGAGAATTGCTGTAGTAATAGATGCGAATAGTTTCATGTAGGATTAATTGCTTTACTAGGTCAAATTAAGTACTTAAAAATACTTAACCTTTTTTCAGGCAACAATTTGGAGTTTGTTAAAAAAAATTAACAATTAAAAAAAATGTGATTAGCTGATAATTAAGCGCTGACCTGGTTTAATTGTGTTGTTATTCAGGTTGTTAAGTCGTTTGATTTGCTCTATAGTCAATCCTGGGTTTTTCTTTGTGATAATCCAGAGTGAATCTCCTGGTTGGACGATGTAATGTGTCCTTCCTGAAGAACCTGTTGAATTTGCTTGAGCTATTGAGCTATTCGTTGTTGGTGACACTTTGAGCACTTGCCCAACCTTGATCAGGTTAGAAGATAAATTATTCCATTCTTTCAATGCTGTTACCGTCACTCCATTTCTGCTGGCGATAGTTCCTAGAACATCGCCAGGTCTTACTTTATAAGTTTGACTAGCGACTTTAGTGGTCACTGCGGCGGTGGGCTTGGTAGTTTCGATGGGTGATTCATTACTAGCTAAAAGTAACGTTGCCGGATTTGATAATGAGTCTGTCAACCAGGCAAGGTTTTCATTCACATAGCTTGCTTTTGTCTTAGGGATTCGAATCGCCATCGTACGATTGCTTTCAGGGACTTTTTTGGTTTTGATGGAAGGATTGAGTTTTTCCAAATCCGTCACGCAAAGGTTAGTTAGCTCAGCTAATTTATCCAATTGAAAGGCTCTGTTGAATCTGATTTTTTCATTAGCAAAAGCATAGGTAGGGTCTTCTAAATGGAAATTATGCTCTTCCAAGTGGCTTAACACATAAAGCATTGCTTGAAATTGAGGAACATAGCTTCTGGTTTCTTTTGGCAGGTAGTTATAAATCTCCCAAAATGTTTTCTTGCCTCCTGATCTTCGGATAGCTTTTCGCACATTACCTGGTCCACAATTATATGCGGCCATTGCGACCTCCCAATCCCCAAACATGCGGTAAAGTGATTTCAAATATTTGGCAGCAGATTCAGTGGAATGTTCTGGATCCATTCGGTCATCTACATCTGAATTGATGCGCATGCCATACATCCCGCCTGTTGCTGGCATGAATTGCCAAAGTCCCATTGCCCCAACTCTTGATTTGATTTGTGGGTCTAGTCCGGATTCAATAATTGAAAGGTATTTGATTTCCAATGGCATTTCGTGCTTGCTCATTGTCTCATCAAATAGCGGGAAAAACAGGTCCTTTCTAGCAACTACCATTTTGGTGTAGTCTCGATTTCGAACGGTGAAATATTGAATAAATGAAAAAATCTTATCGTTTAATTCGAAGGACATCTCCACGTCCATAGCTTTCACCCTTTTTTCTACTTCGTCGTAGGTAAAGTCAGGAATATATTCGTATTGATAATTTGGAAGTAATTCCTCTTCGAGTAGGTTTGCCGCTACGTTTTGATCGTCTTGAGAAAAAGATTCAGTCAGTGAAATCGAACAAGATAGGATCAAGAGTAGGATTGAACTGAGCAGTTTCTTTTTCATTTTTTTGAAGGGGTTAGTTTAGTCAAATAGTTGCTGAATGCATATAATTCTGCTTCCTTAAAAGAATTTGCAATTACCTGAAGGCCTATGGGCATGCCTTTATCATCCGATCCATTTGGGATCGAAATGGCTGGAACTCCAGATACGGAAGCTTGAACTGTAAACAAATCTTCTAAATACATGGCCACTGGATCATCACTATGTTCACCAAACTTAAACGCTGTAGATGGCGTAGTTGGCATGATAATATAGTCAAATTCTTCTAAAAGATTCTCTGTAAACTCTTTAATTAATCTCCTTACCTTTTGAGCCTTAGTGAAATAGGCATCGTAATAGCTCGCGCTGAGCACAAATGTCCCCAACATAATCCTTCGTTTTACCTCTTCGCTGAATCCCTCACTTCGGGTGAGTTTGTACATGCTTTCAAGGTTAGTAGCATTTGAACTTCGATAACCATATTTGACACCATCAAACCTCGATAAATTTGAGCTTGCCTCGGCAGTAGTCAAAATGTAATAGGTGGGAAGGATGTAATCTAAAAGCGGGAAACTTACTTCCTGCACTTCATGTCCTTCACTTTTTAACTTTTCAAGAACAGACAAAGTATTGGCTTTGATCTCGGGCTGAAGAGCTGTGGATTCGATTGTTTCTTTGAGGTAGGCTACTTTTGCCTTTTTGTCAAAATGTAGCAATTCACTGTAATGGAGGACGGATTTACGCGAAGACGTGCTGTCAAATTCATCATGTCCTGCCATGATTTCCATGAGCAATGCATTGTCTCGAATCGTTGTGGAGAAAACTCCAATTACATCAAAAGATGATGCATAAGCAATTAGCCCCCATCGAGAAACTCTCGAGTAGGTAGGCTTCATTCCGATTATACCCGTGAATGCAGCAGGTTGCCTTACAGAACCACCTGTATCCGTCCCAAGAGATGCTGTACAAAGATTTGCTTGGACTGCGACTGCTGATCCTCCTGAGGAGCCACCCGGAACTCTACTTTCATCGGCGGCATTTAGAACTTTCCCGTGTGCAGAATTTTCATTCGAGCTCCCCATTCCAAATTCATCGCAATTGAGCCTTCCAATGATAATCGCGTCTTCATCGATCAATCGCTGGATGGCCGTGGTAGTAATTTGAGATTGGAATCCTTGTAAGATTTTTGAGGAAGCGTTGGCCTCATGGCCTTTGTAGCAGAGTACGTCTTTGATCCCAATGACCATTCCTGCAAGTTTGCCGGCTTTGCCCTGTGCTATTTTTTCATCTATGAGACTGGCTTGATTTAATGCAGACTGCTCATAAACTTCGACGAAGGCGTTGAGGTGCGCCTTCGTCTTAATATTTTGTAAGTAATGAGAAACGATAGCTTTACAACTAGCGTCTTTTTTTTCGAGCGCTTTTTTTATTTCGTCGAAAGAACTGAATTTCTCCAATGTAATTGGCTTAAAGGATTACTTTTTCTTGTCTTTCATACCTTCTTCAAGGTCATTTTGAATATCCTTGGTGGCGTCTTTGAATTCTCTAATTCCACGACCGAGGCCTTTGGCAAGTTCAGGGATTCTTTTTGCACCAAACAATAGTAGGATAACTAGAACGATCAAGATCATGGATCCAGGACCCATATTTTGAATAAAACCTAATGTTGACATGATGGTGTTGTTTAAAGGTAAATAAGGAAACAAAGATATAACTGTCATTGGCTATCGCAAAGGACTAAAGCCATACATTCTATCTTTTTTATGAATATACGAAATTTTAACCTACTTGGACGTAATCCAAGTGCTCGGATCCATGACTTGCAGCCCTTTCCAAGTTTGGAAATGGACTTCTGCTTCGCCATCAGGACCTGTAGCTACTTGACCAATTACGTCTTTTGCACTTACTTTTTGACCTGATTTTACAGAGATGGTTTTTAGCTTACTATACATGGTATAATATTCACCATGTTTGATGATGACTGTTCCACCGTATCCCGGCATGGTTGTGATTTTGGTGACAGTTCCGTCAAAAACAGTTCTGACATTTGAATTCGGTTGAGTCCTAATATCTATTCCATCATTTTCCATTGTGATCCCTTTTAGGGTTGGATGAGGATATGTTCCATATCGCTGCGATACAAATCCTGTCTCCACTGGCCATGGAAGACGGCCTTTATTTCCTGCAAAAGAACTTGAAAGTGCAGCAGCCTCAGGAGTCATAGGCATACTGGTACCAGCAGATTTTGTGGTAGTACTGTTTTCTTTTCTGGATGCCGCCTCAGCACGCTTAATCTCTTCCTCGATCACCTGTTTGATCATTCGGTTGAGCTGGTCTTGTTGCTTCTTGGTAGCCGTGATTTGGCCTTTGATATCGCGTTCTTTTCTAGAAAGAGTATTCACAACTCCCTGTTGGGTTTGCTTTAAACGCTCAAGTTCTTTGCGCTCCTTTTGCTCTTCAGATAGTACTTTAATTTTTTCTGATTTTCGTCCATCAAGGATAATTCGCTCAGCTGAGAGTTCCTCACTCAGTTTTTGTATTTGGATAGCTTGCTGTTTTCTACTGTCAGTATACTGCTTCAGATACATGAGCCTCGAATAGAGTTGGTTGAAATTTCCCGAACTGAAAACAAAAGCGACAATGGATAGTCCACGATTTAGTTTTGAGGCATTATAAATCATCCGACCATATTCAGCTTTCAACTCTACGAGTTCCGCTTCCAAAGAACTGATCTTTGATTCAGTTTCACTTATTTCTTGATTGATCAGTTTTACTTCTCGGTCAAGTGTATTGACCAATCTTGTTTGTGTTTGGAATTGCCTTGTGATTGCATTAAGCTCCCCGATGGTATTTTTTTTAACAGCAGTGGTCTGTCTTAAAATGGCATCGAACTCTTTCAACCGTTCTTGTACAGCTGCCTTTTCTCGCTCGAGCTCCTCGCGGGTTTTCTTTGTTTGCGCCGAAAGTTCACCTTGGTAAAAAGAAAGAACCCCCACGAAAAAAAATGCAATTAAAATATACTTGCGAAACATGAAAGTTAGAATTTGAAAGGGAAGTTTAATGGTTCAGCAAAAGGCTCTATGCTGGTCCATTCGATATTTATAATAGTATTTTGAGTGCCCTGAGGCAATTGATAGGCCAATTTCACCAATACTTCGATGGGGAATGGCTGAGACTCGACTTCCTGGAAACCTGAAAAACTAGCCAACATGGATCCACGATCATCCAGCGAATTACTCACCGACTCGACTACTTTACCGTGACTCTCCTGAACCTTGCTAAAGTAACGGACTTGATTTCTAACCTGGGTGATTTCAAAGAATTTACCGACGCGAACTAACCGGTCTTCATAATCAATCGGAAAGGGAGGATTCGCCCAAAGTAGATTTTGAAATAATTCTAAGGATAGCTTTAAGCCAAAAACGGTATCAAATTCTTGGAATGTCAGGTTAATGTCTTCTTTGCCGATGCGATCCTTGATTAAAATTTTATCTTGAGTGATCAATCCTCGGACAGCTTCCATCCCCATTCCAGGAGAAACCGTAAACCATAAGACGCTGTCTTTTTTAGCGCGTAGACTTAAACTACCTCTCGTTATTTTTCCTGATTCTTCCTCAATGACAATTTTTGCTTTGGCATTTAAATATTCATAGGAAGCATAGACTGGAGTAAAATCACCCATTTTACCATCGCCTTGATAGGGGATGACTTTTTTGGAACAGGATGAAATGAAGGCTAAAAGGATAATTAGAGTGAGTCCGCTAAAAATTTTATTCATGGTATTTTCCTTCTTTTATCTTGAGCGCAAGCTGAGCTGATGCTTCTGTAGTCCCTTCTGCTTTTTTCCAATAGGTTAAAGCCTCTGTTTTGTTTCCGAGATGATATAAAATATCACCATAATGCTCCAGCATGACTCCACTAGGCTCTTCTTCTTGTGCCAAGGCCAAGTCCATATATTTTTTGGCCTGCTCGTAATCTTCTAACTGAAACAATACCCAAGCGTATGTATCAAGGAAAGTGCCATTGTTTGGGAATTTGCTGACTACTTTTGCCGCCATCTGTTTTGCCTTTTCCAAATCCACTTTTTCTACGGATAGAAAGTAAGCGTAATTGTTCAAAACCTGTTCGTCGTTTGGATTCAGTTGGATAGCGGATTCAAATTGCTCGAACGCCCGTTCCTTCTGCCCTAGATTATATAGTGAATTTCCTAACGAACCGTAAGCCACTTGATCCAGCTGTGGATTTCTTTTTTGATTAAGTTCCAATGCTTTTTCCAATGAAACCACAGCCAAGCTATCTTTCTTTTGTGCGGATTTCACTACTCCATCATAAAACCAGAATTCTGGGTTTTGTGGAAATTCATCGACTCCCATCACGGTAAACTTTTCTACCTCTTGGAAATTTGCCCCTTCGCCAAATGAACCCAAAATTACTTGCTCGAGAAGATTCGCGTTTTTAGGGCTAAGCTCTAATGATTTTTTAAAATAGGAGATTCCTTCCTCTTGGTTCTTTTGACTTATTTTCCGTTCACCCATTGCTGCGTAAACAGCTGCATTTGGCGGAGAATTTTCGGTCATTAAGAACTCTAAACTATCCAAAAGTAATTCACGCTCCTGCGTTTTCACTTCATTCAAAAATGACGCATAAGCTCTCGATTTTACTTCAGGATCTAAATCAGGACTTGAGAAAGCCTCGTAAAGGTATTCCGTGGATTCGGCTGTTCTTCCCTTTTCTTTGAGCAGGGAATGCGCAGCCATTTGGAGCTCAGGTTGATTTGGATACTTTTTGATTTCTTTAGAAACCAATTCCAAAGCTTGATCTATTCGATTGTTATTGTAAAGGATCTCCACCAAGTTTAGGACATAAACAGGATTGCCTGGCTTGGCTTCAATTAATTCCTCACCTTCTTGAATGGCAAGATCCAACTTATTGTTTTTAAGATAGATTCGCTGTTTTTGAATCGTAATCGGTTCTAAGACTCCATAATACTCCTCTGCTCGGTCGAGTACTACAAGTGCTTTTTCTAATTCGTTTGCATTAAGGTAAATAGAGGCGAGATCGAGGTTGTATTGCTGATTTGACTCTCCATCAGCGGTAAGGCGGTCGAGGATTTCTGCTGCTTTTAGTGGTTGCTTCAGATTGGTATAAATCTCCGCCAACATCAACGAGTAATATTTATTGCTCGGGTCTAATTCTTGGGCTTTGATAGCGAAGGGTAAAGCTTTGGTTGGCTCATTAGCTTTTACTAAAACTTCCGCAATTTTATAATGAATAGCAGGTTCTTCCGGTGTGAATTCTAATGCTTTCTGAAAATAGAAATATCCTTTTTCCAACTCGCCAAGCACGAGATTCTTCTCCCCTTCGATAAAATATCTCGACCCTTTCGATTCATTTTCCTGAAGCTTTCGTTCTTTTTTGGAAAGGCTGCTTTGAGCAAAACCAGCAATACTGGCAAAGAGTAAGACAAAAACTAAAATTTGAGATTTTTTCGTGATCACGTAATTGTAAGTGTGCTTTTTCTAAATACAAACATAATGCCTTTTAGAGAAAATGACAGGCTGAATTATAAGGTCAATCATTTCCTAAAGGTTCATTTTTTAAACCCTTAGCCTAAACGAACAAATTTTAAATTTGATCTTGAAATGAATGTAAAATTAAGAGGATTTAATTTTTTCACTTTTGGGCTAGCCTTCGAATCGAGTCTTTTTCAGCTATAAATAGGAAGCCGATAAAAATTGCCAACACACTATTTTTAGCAAAAAAGTTGAGCATTGGTTCTCCTAAATCCAAATAAAATCCCCCATAGCTCAATCCAAATGCAAGAATCAAGTACCCTATGTATTTGCCTGTTTGGTAAGGAATTGGATAATACTTTTGACCAAAGAAAAAACAAATTGCGCACATGATCAGGTAACAAGCCAAGGTGCTCAATGCTCCACCCAAAAAGCCCCAAATCGGCACGAAAAAGAAGATTACGGCGATGCTGACTATAGCGCCTGCAAGTGTAATCCAAAATGAATAAGAAGTTTTATCAGTAATCTTAAACCATATGGATAAATTGAAATAGATACCTAAAAGCAAATAACCCATCAAAAGCATAGGGACTATAAAAAGACCGGATTCATAGCCTGGACTTCGTAAAAATAAGGGCCCGAGCCAATCTAAATTCACTGATATTGCAATCATCAAACAAGTACAAAACAAGATAAACGCATGCATCACTTTGGCATATAGTGCTGGAGAATCTTGATTTCCGGACTGCTTAAAGAAAAATGGCTCCGCCGCATATTTGAAAGCCTGAATCACCAAATTCATCAAAATGGCGAGTTTGAAGTTTGCCCCAAAGACTCCTCCTGCTGCTCGACTGCTCAAGCCGGGGTAAAAATTATCAGGAATTAAGTATTCGAAAAAAAGTCGAGAGATCAATTCATTCGTGACACCAGCCAGCCCCATGAAGAGTAATGGAAGCGAATAACTCCACATCGGCTTGATGATTTCCTTCTCCAATTTGAACGAAAAGAATCCTGCTTTCCACCACACAAATGGGATAATCAATCCATTTGCCAGAAGATTAGCCAGTAAAATGTATTCGACTCCCCAGTCCGATTGATAGCCAAGGAATCCATCTGGAATCGTCCCTGCCTGGATTAAATAGGGAATCCCAATGATAAGGATGACATTCAGAGCGACATTGACGAGAATATTTAGAATTTTTGCGCTTGCAAATACAAGGGCTTTGTTGTCTAAACGAAGCTTTGCAAATGGAATGGCAAGAATGGCATCAAAGGAAAGAAGTAATGCGACCCATCGGAATAAATAGGCTTGTCCGGGATAGTTCATCACATCAGCAAGCCATGGGGCTGCCAAATACAAGGTCGATCCTAAAACCAATGAACTGGTAAGTAAAAGCGATTGGCTAGTATGATATACTCGAGTAGGGTCTAAATTTTTCCCCGTTGAATACCTAAAAAATGTAGTCTCCATTCCATAGGTGAAGACAATATTCATAAATCCAATCAGGGCATAAATGGCCGTAAAAGCCCCTAAATCTTCTTTGCTTAGGTAGGCAGTATAAACGATAATTAATAAAAAATTGATTGACCTGCCTAGAATGCTACTGATACCGTAGATCGCGGTTTGTCCGGCAAGTTTTTTAAGGTTACTCATTTGAAGCTATGAAGCTTATTCACCTTTAAAAATAGGTTTTCTTTTCTCCAAAAAGGCAGATGTTCCTTCCTTGTAATCTCCGGATTTCACACATCTGGCAAAACTGTTTGCCTCAGTTTGATAGCCGTTTTCTTCGGAAAGATATACTGCATTGACGCAATCAACGATCATTCCGATTGCCAAAGGCGCTTTACTCATGATTTTTGAAATCAACTCCTCGGCTTTTTCGATTGCCTCGGCTTTTGTAGGAAGGACATGGTTTACTAATCCGAGGGATTTCGCATCCTCTGCGCCAATCATATCCCCAGTCATCATAAGCTCATTTGCTTTTCCTCTTCCAATCAATAAAGTCAGACGCTGTGTTCCTCCGTAACCTGGAATAATACCCAGATTTACTTCGGGTTGGCCAAATTTTGCATTTGCCGTTGCAACTCGCATATGGCAAGCCATCGCCAATTCACAGCCTCCACCTAGCGTATACCCATTAGTCACAGCAATCACCGGCTTGTGACAATTCTCGATCATGAAGAAAATGTCCTGACCGTTTTCAGCAAATTTTCGAGCATTTACTTCATTTAGTCCTGCAATTTCACTGATATCTGCACCTGCAACAAAGGCTTTTTCACCTGAACCTGTGATGATCGCAGCCTTAATGGATTTGTTGTCTTCGATTTCCTCAAAAACGATTCTTAAATCCTCTAAGGTGTCAAAATTTAGTGCGTTCATCTTATCTTCTCGATTGATGGTCAAGTACAGAACGCCATCTTTTTCTTCAGTGAGAATATTTTTTAAATCAGCCATAGTCACAAAGGTGTTGATAAACAAATATACAAGCAGGCGTATCATTCACAAATTCAAGCGGTCAGAAAATGAAAGGAACGATGGGTAGAAGCCCTTGTTAAAATCAATTTTTATAGAAATTATAAGGTGAATTTAGGGAGTTTTCGGCAGTCCCTTTCCTCATTTTTATATACTTTTGCAGAATAAAATTTAAACTAACTATTCTATTACATATGTCTTCCAAAAGAAAAATAACTGTCGCTTACGGTGATGGCATCGGGCCAGAAATCATGAAAGCAACATTAAATATCCTTGATGCTGCCGGAGCACAACTTGAGTATGATGTGATCGAAATCGGAGAGCAAGTATACCTCAAAGGCATCAGCTCAGGGATGGAGCCAAAATCATTTGACTCTCTCCGGGAGACCAAAGTATTTTTAAAATCACCAATCACTACCCCTCAGGGTGGAGGTTTTAAATCTTTGAATGTAACGACAAGAAAATCTTTTGGACTTTTTGCAAATGTCCGCCCTTGTCGGGCTTTTTCACCTTTTGTACGAACACATTTTCCTAAAACTGACTTAGTAATAATTCGGGAAAATGAAGAAGATCTTTATGCTGGTATCGAGCACAGACAGACTCAAGAGGTTTACCAAACTTTGAAGCTTATCTCTGAGCCAGGTTCGGAGAAAATCATCCGTTATGCATTTGAGTATGCTAAGAAAAATGGCAGAAAGAAAGTGACCTGTATGACCAAGGACAATATCATGAAATTGGCGGATGGGCTTTTCCATAAGAAATTTGATGAAATCGCTAAGGAATACCCTGAAATTCAAAATGACCACAAAATCATTGATATCGGAACTGCACTTATTGCGGAGCGGCCAGAAATGTTTGACGTGATTGTCACTTTAAACCTTTATGGAGATATTATTTCCGATGTAGCAGCTCAGGTTACAGGCTCAGTAGGTTTAGGCGGATCTGCAAATGTTGGCGAAGAAGTAGCCATGTTTGAGGCAATTCACGGTTCTGCTCCAGACATTACCGGAATGGGGATCGCAAACCCTTCTGGCTTATTGAACGGTGCAATCATGATGCTTGTGCACATCGGTATGCCAGAGATGGCTGAGAAAATTGCCAATGCTTGGATGAAAACTTTAGAAGATGGAATCCACACTGGAGATATTTATCAGGAAGGGTTGTCAACCAAGAAAGCAGGAACGCAAGAGTTTGCGCAGGCAGTCATTGAAAGACTTGGCCAAAAGCCGAGCAAAATGACTCCGGTGGATTACGATAAAGAGGATACCGAACCAATGGTGATCAAGCTAAAGCCACAGAAAAAGCAGAAGAAAGAATTGATTGGAGTGGACGTGTTTATTGATTGGGATGAAGATAATCGAAACTTCAATACTATCGGTGAGCGATTGAGAAAAGCAAATGCCAATGGTTTGCAATTGCAATTAATCACGAACAGAGGTGTAAAAGTATTTCCAGAAGGAATGAGAGAGACATTCTGTACAGATCATTGGAGATGTAGATTTAAAACTGCTGACCAAGCAGTGATCACTCATGATACGGTTTTGGAATTGCTTAAGCAGATCCAAGATTTAGGCTTTGATTTTATTAAAACCGAGCATCTCTACACGTTCGATGGGGTTAGAGGTTATTCTCTTGCACAAGGAGAATAATTCACAATAATTTAAAGAATAATTTTCTTTAGGACCGGCGAGACTGAATCGAATCAGATTTCCCGGTCCTTTTTTATTTTGAAGCGCTTCAGTTTTAAAACTAGCGTATTATTTTTCAAACTCTAGGATCTGCGTTTATCTTGTGATTAAATTATGTTGAAGCGTGTTCTCATTATTACCTATTATTGGCCGCCGAGCGGTGGGTCTGGTGTTCAGCGTTGGT
>JAHEBE010000471.1 GCA_024642365.1 Algoriphagus sp. | reverse complement strand
AGGAGATTTCCTTTTAGGTTTTTTGCATAGGTGATCGGTGAGCCGTTGACAAAGTCCTCCATATTTTCCTGAGGAAGTCCCATGTAGCGTTCCTGATAGATATTGTCATAGATCAGTTGATTGGAAACGGATGCGACGGACATCCCGGTCTGATAGACCTCTGGGAATTTGAAAAGCAGGTTTAAGGTTGCCGAACCGCCACCGCTCCAGCCCCAGACGGCTACACGACTTTCGTCGAGGTATGGGAGTTTTAGAATTTCCTTTGCTGCTAGTCCTTGATCCTGGGCATTGATCTTTCCAATATTTCTATAGATACTTTTTCGCCAAGCCGAACCTTTCAAAGTTGGCGTCCCACGATTATCCATGTCGATGATAAAGTATCCCTTTTGCGCCAGCATCCGATCAAACAGACTGATCTGTGTATCGATGGCCGTGGCTCCCCAAGGCTCGCTATACACATGGAAGAGCACTGGATATTTTTTGTTCGGGTCAAAGTTCACCGGGTAAACAATCCGGGCATCCATCGTCACTCCCTCTGATGTGGTAACGGTACTAAACTCAACTTTGGAAAGACTGAGACTTTCCAATTTGGCCCGGAAGGATTTGTTTTCGACCAACTCTCGCAAAGTTTTATGGCTTGGAAGACTAACCAATCGAACCGTCGACGCTGCGGAGGTACTTTGATGGGTGTGGATGGCAAACTTTCCATTTGGCGAAATATCGTACGTGTTGACACCTTCGAAACTTGCT
Organism: Algoriphagus sp.; assembly: GCA_024642365.1. Taxonomy (GTDB): domain Bacteria; phylum Bacteroidota; class Bacteroidia; order Cytophagales; family Cyclobacteriaceae; genus Algoriphagus. The sequence continues at coordinate 1,318 of JAHEBE010000471.1, read as the reverse complement.
GGAGTAAGCCGACTTTTTTGACCTTTTCCATCAAGATTTTTTCTGAAAAGATAGCGCTGGGTGGGATTTTCAGGCGAAGCAATAAAATAAACCTCATTTTCGCTTAGCCCTCCAAAGGAAGCCACGTCAAATTCATCTTGGGTAATTTGAGTTTTCTGCCCGGTATCAATAGTTACCTTAATGATAGTTCTCCAGTTGCCATTTTCAGTCATTCGCAGAAATGCCTTTCCATTATCCACGATTTTCAAATCATTATTTCCCCAGCCATTCGCAGAGATATCCGGATAGCCCAGATCAACCCAAGTCTTTTCGGTTTCCACATAGACTTCTTTGAGTTGTTGATTGGAAGGTTGGTAGGTCCACACCGTCAGTCGATTTTGCTTACGGTTCATTTGCTGAATCAGAAGTAAATCTGAATTGATCCACTGCATTCCCGGAAGGTAGTTTTGTTTTTCATCTCCAGGGATTGGAACCCAAATCTGAACCTTGGTTTGTGGATTGATTACAGCGATTTTTGCTCCTGCCGGAGTCTGTCCGACCTTTGGGTATTGCAAAGGAATGGGCTGAGAATACACCGAATCGGTATTATTGATCATGTAAAAAGTGCCAATCTCTCGTGCATCGATTTGCCAAAAGGCAATCAGCTTGCCATCAGGGCTCCAAGAAAAGCCATCGCGCTTTCCAAATTCCTCCTCATAAGCCCAATCAAAAGTGCCATTGATGATTTTGTCTGTCCCATCGCTGGTAAGCTGAGTAATCGCTCCGCTGCTAAAATCTTCCAGATACAAATTGAATTTATGCACGTAAGCCACGTAGCGATTGTCTGCTGAAAACTTCGCAAACATAAGTGAAGATGACTCGAACTTCGATCCTAGTTGGCTGAGTTTGCCAGTTTTCAAATCAAATACCCAATAATCACCTTTGGTATTGGATCGCCAAACCCGGCTTGAGTTGGTGAATATTAGGACCTTGCTTTCGTCTTTAGAAAGCGAAAAAGATTCGATTGAAAGCGGGGTGCCATTCACGCTCAAATTTTCTTTGGATACAAAAACTGTCTTATTCCCTTCGGCGCTTTCCCAACGGATTAATTCTGAGTTTTCGACCGTGATATAAGCATCCCCAGCGGAGATCCACTGAATAGGTTGAAGTCGCTCCTGTCGAAATTCATTTGAAGCAAAGATCCGATCCAGCGTCAGGAGTTTGGGGTCTTCTGTTTGCTGCGTAAATCCGGAAAAGGAAATAAATAGGATAAGGAAACTAAAAGTGATTTGTCTAAGCATAGGATTGGATTTTTTTACCATTTTCAAATTACAGTAAT
>JAHEBE010000470.1 GCA_024642365.1 Algoriphagus sp. | reverse complement strand
AATTTACAAAAATCCACCGCAAAAGGGAGTAAAAACAATCCAAAAACCAAGGAGTTGCTTTATTTTGTACTTTGCCTGTAGAGGAAGCAAAACGCATGAATTTAAGCATTAAGGAATTAGCTAACGGAATCCGCATCGTCCATCAGGAAGTCACTCATACCCGATTGGTACATTGCGGCTTTATCCTAAATATTGGAAGTCGAGATGAGACCAAAGAGCAGGAAGGGTTGGCTCATTTTTGGGAGCACATGGCATTCAAGGGAACCAAAAAGCGAAAAACATTCCACATCCTAAACCGATTGGAATCCCTGGGAGGAGAATTGAACGCCTATACTACCAAAGAGAAAATCTGCTTCTATGCTTCCACTTTAAAGGAACATTATCCAAAAGCTGCAGAATTACTTTTCGACATAACTTTCAACAGCACCTTCCCAGAAAAACAAATAGAAAATGAACGGCAGGTCATTTTGGAGGAAATGGCGATGTATCGAGACTCCCCCGACGATTCAATTCAAGATGAGCTCGATGAATTGGTTTTTGAAAATCATGCCTTGGGAAGGAATATCTTAGGAAATGAGCAAACAGTTGCCAATTTCACCCAACAAGATTTCTTTGACTTTATCAGCACAAGATTAGACACCTCTCAAATAGTGTTCTCTGTGGTCGGAAATATCAGTTTCAAAAATGCTTTGAAGCAAATTGAACCTGCATTGGAGTCAATTTTACCAAAGCGAAGTCTGTTTGTCCGTACGAGTTTTTCCCACTACAAGCCTACTGAGAAGACTACGGGACGAGATGTAACTCAGTCACTGTGCGCAATTGGCCGACCAGCATATTCCCTTCACCATCCAAATCGCTACAAGCTTTTTCTGCTCAATAATATTCTTGGTGGACCTAGCATGAACAGTCGACTGAATCTGATGCTTCGGGAAAAGCATGGCTTAGTTTACAGTATTGAGTCCTCCTATTCTCCATTTTCGGACACCGGATTTTTTGGGGTTTATTTTGGAACTGAGGAAAAAACCCTAAAAAAAGCAAAAGGTCTTGTCCTCAAAGAAATGCGGAAACTCCAAGAACATCAACTGGGAAAAGTTCAGCTTCAAATGGCAAAAGAACAGGCGATCGGGCAAATGGCTATGGCAGAGGAAAACTATGCTGGACTCATGCTCGTCTATGGAAAAAGCCTGCTGGATCATGGAAAAGTTGATCCTTTGGAATCTATTTTCAACCAAATTCGATCTGCCACTTCATCCGATCTTCAGGAAATTGCCCAAGAAATTTTCAACCTTGAGGAACTAAGTTTCCTGACTTACAAACCCAATTAAGATGGAATTTATTGATGAAGCCCTGCTTGCTTATTGCGAGGAACACACTTCTCAAGAAGATGCTCTTTTGCTAAAAATCACAAGAGAAACGCAAGCAAAAGTTCTTATGCCTCGGATGATTTCCGGTCATCTGCAGGGAAAAATGCTTGAACTCTTCGTGAAAATGCTTCAGCCAAAAACCATTTTGGAAATTGGGACCTACACGGGATATTCCGGGATTTGTATGGCTAGGGGACTTTCAAAATCGGGTAAACTGATCACTTTGGATATTAATGATGAGCTGGAAACCATGGTTCGTGGATTTTTTAAGGAAAGTGGATTGGCCTCACAAATAGACTATCGACTCGGGAATGCACTGGAACTATTACCTTCTATTTCGGGACCTTTCGATATGGTTTTTATCGATGCGGATAAGATCAACTACGCCAAATATTACGACCTCGTCATTGACAAAGTACCATCCGGAGGAATTATTTTAGCAGACAATGTACTTTGGTCAGGGAAAATATTAGTTAATCCTGGCCAAAAAATAGATAAAGATACTCAAGCAATTCTCGATTTTAACGCCAAAGTCCAAGCAGATCCAAGGGTAGAAAATGCCTTATTCCCGATTAGAGATGGGGTAATGGTCGCGAGAAAAATCTAAGCCAATCAAAAAAGGAATCATTTTTGCTAAAATGAGCAAGACATTAAGATGATCGCCTTTTTCAAATGAAAGCATACCAATTTCCACTATTCCTTTT
>JAHEBE010000469.1 GCA_024642365.1 Algoriphagus sp. | reverse complement strand
AGGAAAGGAGCAGAGTAGGTTCTTTCCAATACTTTAGCTGCTTTTTGGAATGCCCCTTCCGGATCCCCATCCCTTCTAAGGATTCTACCTGGTTTTGTTAAAAATTCAGCCATTTTTGACTTATGCATAGCAGTACTTTCAAGGCCTGTAGGTACGGTGACTTGTGAGGGATTGCCTCCTCTAAAACCTGTCATGGAGAAGTTTGATTCCGGCGCTTTTTCCCATTCAACTTTTACTGATTTTGTAGCTTGAAAAACTTCCCAAGTCGAATTCCCAACAACAGCAATCAGTTCAGGATAAGTAGCTACATCAAAGAAGTTTCTGACATATGAATCGTTAAAGATATTGATCGAAAATACGTCCTGAATGCCTGGCATGGCTAGCGCATCAGCGGCATCAAAAGATTTAAGCTTCATTCCAAATGCTGGAGGATGGATTATAGAAGCATATTTCATTCCCTCTACTTTATAATCAATTCCAAAAAGTGGCTTTCCGGTAATGATTTTTTCGAGGTCTACATTTCTCTTGGATGAACCAATGATCTTAAAATCCTTTATTTCTTTCAGTTTGATGTCCTCTGGAACCGGAAGCGTAGTAGCGAGTGAAGCCATTTCACCATAGCCCGCTTCTTTTCCGGTACTCTTGTGAGTTAGAACTCCATTTTGGGTGGTGATTTCTGTTGCTGGAACTTTCCATGTTTGAGCCGCAGCATTGACGAGCATTTGTCTGGCCGTAGCACCAACTGTTCGTAATGGCATCCATCCCTGTCGAATGGATTGACTTCCTCCGGCAGATTGTCTTTGGAATCGTTTTGGGTTAAAATTAGCCTGTTCTACCATCACCATATTCCAATTGACATCCAACTCTTCAGCGAGGATCATTGGCAAGGATGTTTTTACATTTTGCCCAAATTCAGGAGTTGAGCTATATAGCGTCACCGCTCCATTTTCACCTATTTTGATGTAACTGTTTAGCTCAAACCACTCTTTGGGCATGGTAAGGACTTCCTCAGGAGTAGGCTTGCAACCAGCCAACCAGCTAAAGCTGAGCATCATTCCTCCCCCAGCCAGGGCAGAAACTTTCAAAAACGATCTTCGATCTAATTTGGTGTTTACTTTGGTCATGGTTTAGAGGGATTAAAGGTTTTGAGAAGCTGTTTTGATGGCTGCTTTGATTCGGGTGTAAGTTCCGCAGCGGCAAATATTGCCATTCATGGCATTGTCAATGTCAGCGTCGCTAGGAGTAGGATTATCTTTGAGCAAAGCAACTGCCGACATGATCTGACCTGCCTGGCAATAGCCGCATTGGGGCACGTCATGTTCTATCCAAGCTTTTTGAACTGGATGATCACCGCTATCAGAAATACCCTCAATAGTTGTGATCTCTGCATTTTCTGCCGCAGAAACCGGTAGTTGGCAAGAGCGAATAGCAGTGCCATCTAAATGAATGGTGCAAGCTCCACATTGGGCGATCCCGCATCCGAATTTGGTACCTACCAAGTCTAGATGATCCCGCAGCACCCAAAGCATTGGAGTGTTCGGATCTACATCTACCGTTTGTTTTTTTCCGTTGATGTTAAGGTTAATCTTGGCCATAACTATTGGTATTTGAACTATTTTTTTAACTATTGAATGGATGTTGACAGGAAGTCTGCCTATCGTTTTCTATAAATTAGTGTCCTGCTAATCACTTACTTTCTTCATCCAATTTACAACTTCCCATTCATTTCCTTTGGCTGCACTTGTTGAATACTTTTAAGTTTTAGTATTCCACTCGCGATTGTTGAAGGGCATCATATCGTTCACCCGTAACTGGGAATTCAGAGACTTTCTTTTCCAACTCCATAATTTCATCTTGAGAAAGTGAAAAGTCAGCAGTTCGTAAATCTTCTTCCAGGTGCGACAATTTTGATGTGCCAAATAGTGGTACGATAAAAGAATACTTGTCCATCATCCAAGCCATGCTTACCTGTGCAGAAGTCATTCCACGTGTCTTACCAAATTCATTCACAGCTTGTAGAATACGAGTGTTTGCTCTAAGCGCTTCAGGTGTAAAGGGAGGCCATGAT
>JAHEBE010000146.1 GCA_024642365.1 Algoriphagus sp. | reverse complement strand
GCGAAAAAACACACTCTCATCCTTCGCAAAGCAGGCATTTTCTTTTGGTAGAAATCGGGTTAATGTGTCTAGGTTTCATCCTGAAGCAATCAAGGTAGTTCATCTTTTGCCTTCCGCCTTTACTTGTTTTATTTTGGCTATGGTTCCGGCAGCGATTTTTTTTCCGAACCTTTTTTTGCTTCAAACTGGAGTGTTTTGCCTTTGGCTAACGCTAGTGTTTTTGAATTCCATTATCCGCTATCATTCCATTCGTGTTGCACTTTTGAGTTTGATTACTTCTATCACACAACTTTTTTGCTATGGTATCGGTCTGATTGCCGAATTAGTAATCAAGTCGTTTAAGGGGTAGTTCCTTTTTTGCAGATGAATAATATTTCATCTGGAGCTAGTGCGTATTGGGTTACAAGTTCTTTTGAAATATTTTTCACAAATTGGTTTTCCTCGATATTAAGTCCAGACTTTCGAAGTCGAGCAGCATAATCATTCCCAAATTTTCGGACGTGGTCTCTTTGTCCAAAAAGCTTTTCTCTTTCGCTAGGATCGGTTATTGAGTCGTCTTCCAGAGTTTTTTGAAGATTATAAACTGGGGATTGAAGGATCCCCCAGCCATTTGGTTTGAGGACACGATTAAATTCTGCACATGCTTTTAGATCGTCTGCTACATGTTCTAATACATGATTACAAAAGATCACATCAAATGTATTGTCGGGAAAAGGAATTTGATGAACATCCATTTTTACTTTGGCCAATGGAGACTCAATGTCAGCTGTGATGTAATCGAGATTTTTCAAATCTTCAAACCGATCAATGAAACAATGCTCAGGGGCGATGTGCAATACTTTTAACTTAGCTGTAAAAAAATCTGTTTCTTCCTTTAAATACAGCCACATCAACCGGTGTCTTTCCAAAGCGAGGCAATTTGGACAAAGTGCGTTGGGCCTTGTATTTCTCCCATAAGGTAAAAATTTGCTGAAATGACTTTTACAAACGGGACATTCTACATCATTGCCCTTGTTTAACTGGGCAAATACCTTCATCACCAGCGGGCTTAAACGCTGCAAAATGGGTCTTGGAACAAAACGGATTACAAAACTTATGATTGTCTTCATCTAAAGAAACTAATGAAGCGGCAAGTTAAGCAATGCCTTACAAGTGAAGAATTGTTTACGTGAATTTTGGAACAACTAATTCACACTGAAAAAATCAGTTGAATAAAAGTTGTGTCAACCTCCTTCGGCAATCAATTCTTTCAGCTTGGCAATGTCTTTTTCTAGTTTTTCGATGTCCTTGGTTTGCTTGCCAAGCGCTTTGGTCATTTTGTCAATGTCATTTGGAGAAAGGCTTCCAGAAGAATTCTTCTTTTGAAATTTTGATAGATTTTTAGCGTGTTTTTCACGGAGCTTTTCGATTTTTATTGTGTCTTTTTGAAGCTTTTCTTTTGCTTTTTCAATTTTAGCCTGCTGCTTTAATTCAGATTTTGTAAGGCCTGATGCAGTAGTTTGGGCATAAGAATATGATGGATTGAGTAGATAGATTCCACCCAAAAACGCAAACAATACGAGTAGTTTTTTCATGGCATTATAGTTTTGTATTAATTTCTTAATAAATAGGAAAAAATCCAAAAAGTCTAAGGTCTTAATTAGTAGAGTCACTTTTTGGTAAGCGCCCTGCTTTTTTAAGCGCTTCCTTTACGATCCATTCCAGTTGACCATTCGTGCTTCGAAATTCATCCGCGGCCCATTTTTCAATGGACTTCATCATTTTCTCATCTAACCTTAAAGCAAATGCTTTTTTAGATGCCATATCAATCCTCCTCTCTACTTAATAGAAATTGCTCTAACTCTTTTGCCTTCATTGTACCGATCATGATTTTCTTTTTTTCTCCTACATCCAGCAATAGGCCTTGATCGCCTAGAATGCTATACGCCTTTGTAGTGCTATTCCCTTTTAATCCCCATCCTCCATAATCTGTTATGGGCGAATAGTTGATTACTTCCAGCTTCTTTATCTGATCGAATGGGTATTTTCTCCATGAATTGATGAAGGGAAAATACCTGAATGATATACCGAATTGATCTATTCTGGTTTCTAGTTTTAGATTAAAAAGAAGCAGAAATATAAATGCCATTGTAATTGTTACCAGGCCTAGAGCAATACCCATCTCTGTTTTATTTTCTTCTTTGAAAAATAAGGTGAGCAGAAGAATTAGCGTAGGTATCTCGACAAGGACAATGAGGTACATGATCCATGTACCTCGATAAGTCTGTGTTTCTTTAAAAACTTGTGTTGCCATGCTATTGATTTAATGTGCCCACATTAAGGACAGGACTGGCGCTTCTATCTGAGCAAAGGACTACCATTAGATTAGAAACCATAGCAGCTTTCCTTTCGTCATCAAACTCAATAATATCTTTTAGCTTCAAGTCAGCTAAAGCCATTTCGACCATCCCCACAGCACCTTCTACTATTTTTTGCCTTGCAGCTACGATGGCTGTGGCTTGTTGACGCTGAAGCATTGCAGAGGCTATTTCAGATGCATAGGCTAGGTGTGAGATTCTGGCTTCGATGACTTTGATGCCAGCATGATTTAGTCGGTCACTAATCTCGCGTTCTAGGGAATGATTTACTTCCTCTACACCCGAGCGCAATGTGATTTCCTCTTTTTCAGCCTCAAAATCATCGTATGGATATAGACCTGCCATTTTTCGAATGGCGGCATCCGATTGAAGGTGAACAAAATTTTCATAATCATCCACGTCGAATGTGGCTTTGAAGGTGTCGTCCACTTGCCATACCACAATGGTTCCGATCATGACAGGATTACCTATTTTGTCATTTACTTTGACAGGTTTGTTTTCAAAATTCCTTACACGCAAGGAGATCTTTTTCTTTGTCATGAAAGGATTTACCCAAAAGAAGCCGCTAGCTTTTACCGTTCCTTTGTAATCGCCAAACAGTAGGAGAACCATTGCTTTATTTGGTTCAACTATAAAAAAGCCTGGTATGCAAATAAAGAATAGGAAGACAGCAATGACACCAAAGATGGGCTGACCACCTATAAAGCTAAATATCGCTGTTGGAATTAAGCCTAGAGCGAGGAGGATAATAATATATCCTGAGAGAGGTTTGATTATTTTTTCCATGTCAATATGATATTAAAATGATATTATATTAAATAACGGTTAAAAAAAAGTTAGGTTCAAATTTTAATAAAAAAAAAGCTCTGAATTATTCAGAGCTTTGTTGATTTATAGGAGATGTTATTTCTTTTTGAATAATGAATCGACAAATTCCTTTCGATTGAAAATTTGGAGGTCAGTCATTTTTTCACCTACTCCGATGTATTTGACGGGAATTTTAAATTGATCTGAGATTCCGATCACCACTCCGCCTTTAGCGGTTCCGTCAAGCTTGGTAATTGCGAGCGAAGTTATCTCCGTAACTTTTGTAAACTCTTTTGCTTGAATAAAAGCGTTTTGTCCCGTTGATCCGTCTAGCACCAACATGATTTCATGAGGGGAATCTGGAATAAATTTCTGCATGACTCTCTTAATCTTCCCTAGCTCATTCATTAAATTCACTTTGGTATGAAGTCTTCCAGCTGTATCGATAATGACTACATCCGCTTTTTGGTCAACGGCATGTTTAACGGCGTCAAAAGCTACAGAGGCTGGGTCGGTATTCATGCCGTGAGATATCACTGGCACTCCTACTCGGTTCCCCCAAAGGATCAATTGATCTACTGCTGCAGCTCTAAATGTGTCTGCTGCACCAAGAACTACAGATTTACCAGCATTTTTAAAAGTGTTTGCTAATTTCCCTATGGTAGTAGTTTTTCCCACTCCATTTACTCCCACTACCATGATCACGTATGGCTTTTTGTCAGCTGGAATATCAAAGTCTAACAAATCTTGGGTATTGTTTTCCTCAAGCAAAGCTGCGATTTCATCCCTTAGGATTAAATTTAGCTCTGACGTATTTACGTATTTATCTTTAGCTACTCTTGCTTCTATCCGACGAATAATTTTAATAGTCGTGTCGACACCTACATCAGCCATGATAAGAATTTCTTCGAGTTCATCCAATACTGCTTCATCAACCGTAGATTTCCCGGCAACGGCCTTATTGAGTTTTGAAAAGATGTTTTCGCTGGACTTTTGCAGTCCTTGGTCTAGACTTTCTTTTTTGTCTTTAGAGAAAAAGCCAAAGATTCCCATGTGTTTGATTTTAAAAATGGAATATAACGAAAAAGTCCCTACTGACCGGTGGACAGAGGGACTTAGATACTATAGGTGCACTTGGCAACTTATTTTTTCAAGGAATCCTGTACCAATGTGGAAGGAACCATTTCTTCTTTGAAGGTGTAAGCACCTGTCTTGTCAGACTTTACGGCTCTAATCACTTTGGCGTAAGATACGCCACCTTCTTTTTTTAGGGTTGCTACTACTTTCTTAGCCATATTCTTATCGTTTAATCAGGATTCCTCCCGAGTATATTACTTGATTTCTTTATGAACAGTCATCTTCTTCAAGATTGGATTGAATTTTTTCAATTCTAATCTTTCAGTCGTGTTTTTTCTGTTTTTTGTCGTGATGTATCTTGAAGTACCTGGCATACCAGAAGTCTTATGCTCTGTGCATTCCATTATCACTTGTACTCTATTGCCTTTCTTAGCCATCTTAGTATTGATTTAAGGGTCGTGACTTTGATTATCTGATTACGATCATGCCGTTATCCTGAGCTTTTTTCAAAACTGCAGTGATCCCGTTTTTATTGATAGTCTTCAGTGCCTTTGAGCAAACTTTCAAAGTGATCCATGCGTCCTCTTCAGGTACGTAGAAAGTCTTCTTGTGAAGATTTGGGTAAAATCTACGCTTGGTCTTGTTGTTTGCATGGGACACGTTGTTTCCTACGCGAGGTCTTTTTCCGGTAATGTCACAAACTTTTGCCATGGTAATGTATCGTAAATATGATGCGTTTCTGTAATGAGTCTGCAAATATCGGAAACTTTGCCGAATTACCAACAAGCATCTTCAAAAATATTCCTTTTATATTATCTCTTCGGATATGGGCAATGTTTACAGCCGCTCCCACAGCAAGTTCCTCGTTTTAAATGGTAGCTTTCGGTAAAAACCATCAGTCCATTTTCATTAAAATAATAATCCGAAGCTGTTAATTCAGGTAAAATAGAATTCTTCTTCTTGTTATTCATGAGTGAGACGGGCCGGCAATTATTATATTTGCCCTGAACTAAGACTTAATATTAACCCAAAAATACAAAAAACATGGAGACTATAACTTCTAGCAGCCAAGCTATCGCACTTGAGGACAAACATGGAGCACATAACTACCATCCATTGCCAGTTGTTTTGGCGAAAGGGGAGGGTGTTTTTCTTTGGGATGTAGAGGGGAAAAAGTATTATGATTTCCTATCGGCTTACTCTGCGGTGAATCAGGGGCATTGTCATCCAAGAATCAAAAGCGCATTAGTCGAGCAAGCCGGAACTTTAACATTGACCTCCAGAGCATTTCACAATGATATTCTTGGTCCATTTGAGAAATACATAACCGAGTATTTTGGTTTTGATAAGGTATTGCCAATGAACACTGGGGCAGAAGCTGTTGAAACAGCAATAAAAATTGCCCGTAAATGGGGCTATGAAAAAAATGGTATTCCAGAGAATCAAGCAAAAATAATTGTTGCTGAAAATAATTTTCATGGTAGGACGACTACCATTATTTCTTTTTCAAACGATGAAAATGCCCGAAAGAATTTTGGGCCCTATACGGATGGTTTTATCCGCATTCCTTATAATGATATAGCTGCGTTAAAAGAAGCGCTAAAAACGGAAAATGTTGTGGCATTCCTTGTGGAGCCAATTCAGGGAGAGGCTGGTGTGTATGTTCCTGGAGAGGATTACTTGCGACTGGCAAATGCTGCTTGTAAGGATGCTGGAGCTCTTTTTATTGCTGATGAGATTCAAACAGGAATTGCTAGAACTGGCTCTTTATTGGCGGTTTGTGGGAATTGTACTTGCGAGAAGTCTTGCGAGCGTCAAGAAAGTTATGTTAGACCCGATATGTTGATTTTAGGGAAAGCGATTTCTGGAGGGTTTTATCCTGTTTCAGCAGTTCTTGCTGACAATCATATTATGGAGGTAATCAAGCCAGGTCAACATGGTTCAACCTTTGGTGGTAATCCAGTAGGAGCTAAAGTTGCTATAGCAGCTCTGGAAGTAGTTTCTGATGAAAATTTGGCTCAAAATTCTCGTAAACTTGGAAAAATTTTCCGTGACAGAATGCAGGCGTTAGTAGAGAAATATCCTATTGTAAAGCTTGTTAGAGGAAAAGGTTTGCTAAACGCAGTTGTTATTAATGATTCAGAAGAAAGTAGCACTGCATGGAATATCTGTGTAGCATTGAAAGATAATGGGCTTTTAGCAAAGCCAACTCATGGGAATATCATTCGTTTTGCGCCACCTTTGGTGATGACAGAGGAGCAATTACATGAGTGTTGTGATATTATTGAGCGAACGATTAAATCGTTTCAATAAGAAGTTCTGATCCCTGAGAGATAACTTTCAGGGATTTTTTATGCCTTTTAATTACTTTTGTAACCAATCACTACCGAATAATTCATGCTTCAAGCAGTTATTTTTGATATGGATGGTGTAATCTGTCACACAAATCCATTTCATTCCCTTGCATTCAAGCAATTCTTTGCCAAAAGAAATCTAACTCCCTCAGAAGAAGATTTCCGACTGCATATGTACGGGAAAAATAACGGCTACATTTTAAGTCATTTTTTAGGTAGAACCATTCAAGGATTGGAATTGGAAGAATTAGAATTTGAAAAGGAAAGCTTATTTAGAGAAATTTATAAAACTGAGGTCAATCCTATTTCAGGGTATTTGGATTTTCTGAATCAGCTAAAGGGAGATAATCTTTCGATCGGAGTGGCAACCTCCGCCCCAAGGGCAAATTTGGATTTGATTTTGGATAGCCTAGCTGTCAAATCTGAAATGATCTCCTTATTGGCATCTGAGGATGTTTCCAAACACAAACCAGACCCTGAAGTGTATTTGAAGAGCGCATTTAATTTGAAAGTAAATCCAGCGAATTGTTTAGTGTTTGAGGATTCTTTCTCAGGTGTGTCTGCTGGCTTGAAGGCAGGAATGAAAGTGGTAGGGGTGTTGTCCACACATAGTAAATCTGAATTGCCGCCTTGTGAATTTTACATCAACGATTATACAGAACTGAACATCGATCAAATCAAACAACTCTTTATATAATATGCTCCGCAGGCCAAGAAGAAATAGAAAATCCGAAGTCGTTCGAAATCTAGTAGAAGAAACTACTCTTTCAGTGAATGATTTAATCTTTCCGATGTTCCTTGTAGACGGGAAAAATAAGAAAATCGCGGTGGCTTCAATGCCTGGTATTTATAGATTTTCGATTGATTTGATGCTAAAAGAAATTGAAGC
>JAHEBE010000468.1 GCA_024642365.1 Algoriphagus sp. | reverse complement strand
TCTCCAGCTTTGCCAGCTGTCCCGTAACGGAATCTCCCATTTTCTTCCCCAATAAATCGGTAGTCCATGTGCTTAGTGAGCAATTCCGCTGTAGCTTCTTTAGAACGGAGGTTTAAAGTAGCGCCATAAAACCCTCTGATGGAGTGCTCCAAAGGAATCTGACCATAGCTAAATCCTGGACGATCATCTCCCGCATTTGCCACCAATTCGATTCCCATCCCATCGTGATCTTCAAAGCGAATTAGGGCATCACCAAACCGGAATTGCTGGTCAGAAATCACGAAACCATATTTTTTCAGTCTTCCAGACCAATACGTCAAGGAATCTTTAGGAATCGAAAAAGCCGTATAAGTCAACTCCCCCGTACCTTTTATTCCTTTTCGGGCACCTTTGAATGGGAAAGTGGTAAACACCGTCCCCGGTCTCCCCAACTCATCTCCGAAATAGAAATGATACACATCAGGTGCGTCAAAATTGATTGTCTTTTTCACCAATCTCAAACCTAAAACCCCGGTGTAAAAATCAATATTAGCTTGGGCATTTCCAGCGATAGCCGTGATATGATGAATCCCAGTGATTAATGTTTGCATGATTGTTCCTTTCTTTAGATGTAAAAAAAGCTGCCATTTGGCAGCTTTCAAAATTTGCTTAAGCTTCTACTGCTTCGGCTACTTCTTGCTTTACAAGCTGGACATTCAAATGAAGTCTGACATGATCGCTTACTACGACACTTCCTGCTTCAGTAATCGCTGACCAAGAAAGTCCAAAATCTTTTCGGTTTACTTTGCCATCAATTTCAAATCCGGCTTTGGTCTGACCATAAGGATCACCTGCAACTCCTCCAAAATCCACATCCAATTCCACTTTCTTGGTAGTATTTCGCATGGTCAAGTCACCTACTAGTTTGTAATCACCGCCGTTATTCTGAACGATTCCTTCGAAAGTCAAATTTGGATGGTTAGCCGCATCAAAGAAGTCTGCAGACTTCAAGTGATTGTCTCTGTCAGACTGGTTGGTGTCGATGCTGTCAATGGCAGCTGAGAAATTCACTTTTGCTCCAACGAAATCATTTGAATTGCTTTCTGCTGATCCTTCGAATTTTCTAAAAAAGCCTGTTACAGTTGAAATCACTAGGTGCTTCACTTTGAAAGACACTTCAGAATGTGTCGGGTCGATAGTCCATTTTGTAGTACTCATAGTTTGTTTGTTTTAGTTAAATTAATAATAATTGGTGTTTTTACATTTATTGTCTATACATATAATAGGGTAAAAAAAATCAGCCTCTCATTTTGTCCAGCAAATCATTCAGTTGATTTACCTCATTCCCGTCGAGGTTGACAAATTGCTTATTGGCTTTTTCTACTTCTAATTGCACTTGACTGAGCAAGTTTATTCCATCCTCAGTAATCAATACATCTACTTGTCTTCGATCTACTGGGCACTCCTCTCGTTTGAGCAAGCCTTTCAATTTCAACTTCTCCACCAGCCTGCTCGCATTTGACATTTTATTTAGCATCCGATCTTGAATCGAAGAAACTGTAGTCGGTACTCCGTTTTGTCCTTTTAGGATCCGAAGTACATTGTACTGCTCCGGAGAAATCCCATAAGGTTTAAACAGGGCGAGCTGCGAAGTCACCAGGTAACTATTAGTGAACAATAGATTTACGACCAACTTATTGTAGGGGTCTTTGAACACCTTCTGTTGAATCTCATCTTCTATCCTTCCCATGTTAGTTGCAATTGTATTTAATGTATATACATGTAAATCTAACAAAAGGTTTTGAGAAAACTTTATTTTTTTTCAAAAAAAATCAAAAAGGGCTTAAAAATTTACCTAAAGGGGATTTAGACCAGCGGAAAATCGTACCAAAAAGGGGAAATCATTCAGAAGTTTCCAGAAACTCCTCAATAAGCCGATTCACTTCCTTGGGCTTTTCAATACAGCTACTGTGCCCTGCACCACCAATCATATGAAGTTTGGAGCCTTTGGTTCCCATTTGAATGAATTTAGCTTTTTCAGGTTTCGTTGCTACATCTTCATCTCCAACGACGATTAGCGTTGGGCAGGTAATC
>JAHEBE010000145.1 GCA_024642365.1 Algoriphagus sp. | reverse complement strand
GGAAACTCCACATCACAATTATGAGTATGGGCTGGGGGGCCATTGTATCCGATTGATATTATCCGGGTATCTTTTGTAAGTACCGCACCTACATGCTTTTTGATGCAATGGGATCTTTTGGCAAGATTAACTGCCAATTCCATAAAAATATCATCAAAGTCTGGTCTAGTCATTTTTTTACTTTGCCCAAAAATAGAATTTGATTTGGAAGAATTGTGTACACATTGCTACTTGTTTTTCGTTTTAGTTGTAAATTTTAACTTTCACAGTATTTCATTCTCATCAACCAAAAAGAATAATTAATGCTAAAACTTTCAATGAAACCCTATTTGATTCTAGTGATTAGCTGCTTGTTTTTTTTCTCTTGCGCTTCAATTGAGGTGTTCAAGGAAAATGCTGAGTTGAAAATAGCCAAACCCTATAAATCGTTTGTTATTATAAACCAAGAAGTTGGAATGCGTGGGTTTTCCTCACAATTCATAGATGCTCAAGTTCAAATTCATTTGCAAGAGGCCCTAGAGGCTCAAGGATTGGTATATGAAAAAGTTCAACCAGACCTTGTGATAAGATATACTTCAAATGAAGATCCAAGAAAAAGGGAAGTAAACAACAATTATAACCCCTACCCTTTTTGGGGTTACAGAGTTTGGGATCCATTCATGTACAATCCCAATTTTTATAATAATTCAAGCCGAACCACAACTAGTTCCTATGAATTAGTGCAGGTAATTGTAGATTTTATTGATCCAAAAGAAGATAAGTTTTTAATGACTCTGACTGGAGTGACTGAAGTGTCTAGTGCCAAAACAAAAGACAATAAAGTGTTAAAAACAACAGATAAAATCGTGGAGCGATTCATCTCTGAATTAAATATAGTTAACAACTAATCCCAAATTATCATGAACTCAAGAATCCAAACTTTGAAAGAATTCTATCCATATTACTTGACTGAACATCAGAACCCAACAAGTCGAAGGCTCCATTTTATCGGTACAGGGCTACTTTTCGTTATTTTATTTTTTGCGGTATATTCTAATAAATACAGCTTGTTAATTGCAATTCCATTCGTTGGGTACGGATTTGCTTGGGTGGGACATTTCTTTTTTGAGAAAAATAAACCTGCCACTTTCAAGTATCCACTATTCAGTTTAGCATCTGATTTTATCCTTTTTTTCGATTTATTGAAGGGTAAAGAAAAATTCGATCCTGGTAAATAAAAATACTTTGAAATTCTGTGCAGATATTTTGGCAACAAATTTGTTAATTTATTCATAGTTGTTATTTTTGTAACAACTTTAATGTATTTCAAAATATCATTTTTGGTTTTGATGCTAACAATTGTACTTATCGACGATGACCCAATCAGCACTTTCGTGACTGAAAAGCTTATAGCTAAGAATGTGAAAGAGCCATGTCAATTTTTCAAATATCAAAGTGCGAAGGCCGCTTTGAATGAAATTTATTCGATTCAACCGAATTACCTGTTTTTAGATTTAAATATGCCAGAGATGACTGGATGGGATTTTTTAGACATTTACAATATTGAAAAAAACCTTGCAGAGATTTATATTCTAAGCAGCTCAGTTGATGAACGTGATATATCAAAAGCAAGTAGCTATCCAGTCGTTAAAGACTATCTCTCCAAACCACTAATAAAAAGTTACATTCAATCAATCTTTAATTGACCCATATAATTGGGTCTTTTTTTTGCTAAATTGATTGTAACCAAACTCTTTTTGAAAATTTCAGTTTTAATAATTGGAAAATAATTTGATCGATGGCTACTCCTAATCCTGATTTAATCGCTGCATTAGAAAACACAGTTTTCAAGTTGAAAAATGGAACTCATTACCAATGGGGACATATGGGTTCTTGTAATTGTGGGAACTTAGCTCAAGAATTAACCAAACTTGAAAAGTCAGAAATCCACAAGTTTGCGATGGAAAGGCATGGAGACTGGAATGAACAATTAGTAGAGTATTGTCCTACTAGTGGCTATCCGATGGATTTAATGATCAGTAAAATGTTGGAATTCGGAGTAACTTTAAATGACTTGGCCCATTTGGAAAGACTTTCCGATCCCATTGTTCTTTCTGAAATTCCCTTGGAGCGGCGAAATTCCTTATCAAAGAATAAAAAGGAGGATGTAATTTTTTATATGTCAACTTGGGCTAACCTATTAAGAAAGAATTGGCTGCAGGAAAATGAGGTGATCGAAGAAAAAAAATTAGTAGTTTCTGTCTTGTAGGGAAAGAAAAAATATTTTAATTAGTGTCATAATTCATTTAAAACCACTTTACAATAACGCTATGGCTGATTTTGACGATGATTTCGATGATTTAGAAGAAGATGATGATTTTGATGCGGACTTTGAGGATGAGTATGACTTAGATGAAGACAATGAGTTTCTCGATGATAGCATTGTAGATTTTGATGAAGACGAATTTGATGACGACGATGATGCAGATGAGGATTATGATGATGAGATTGATTAAAAGGACTGTTTCTATATAATCCTTTTGTTAATTCCAATTGTAGATTTTATCTTCGAGCATTCTAAAACATTTGAATTTCAAATCATGATACTAGTAGACATTTTCAGTTCACCAATTGCAGCTGGAGCTCAAACTTTTATTTTAATTGTTTGTGCGCTTATTGGTCTTGGCGCAGGACTTTCTGCAATTGACGCAAGAAGTACATTTAAAGGAAAAAAATCTGATCATTAAGATCTAGTGATAATTATGAAAAGGGAGCTACGCTCCCTTTTTTTATTTCCAAAAACTTGATCCTTTACTTGAGTTTAGAGCAATCATTAGATTTTTCTCTGCTTGCTTATTAAGGTTCTTTGATGAAAAATCTAAGTCAGGAAGCTTAATTACTAGATCAAACCCTTCTCGATCTGCCTCGTTACCAGAGGTTATTATCCCGATTTTTTTACCCTGCCTTTTCGTTCGAATCAATAGTTCGTAAGCCGCTTTTCCTTCTTTTGATTGTGAATCATATCTTCCTTCACCTGTAATAATAAGATCAGCCCAAGCAAGTTTTGATTCAAAATCCACTAGATCTAAAAAATATGAAGATCCGATTTTCAGTTCAGTATTAAAAAAAGCACTTAACCCTGCCGCAATTCCACCTGCTGCGCCAAAACCTGGACTATCACGAAAGATATTTTTTGATTTGGCATACATCATTTCGATTAGTTGGACGAGTAGTTTCTCCGTTTGATCAAAATCTTGTTTTACTAATCCTTTTTGTGGGCCAAATACAGGTAAAGCACCGGATATCCCAAAAAGCGGATTTTTAACATCACACAAACAAGAAAATTTAACCTTGGGATTATTAGCGGCTCTTTGGATATGCCTAATTTTCAATAAATAATCTGGGGAAAATGGAGTTAATTTTCTTCCTTTTTCGTCTAAAAACTCTATACCAAGGTTAGCTAAAATACCAATCCCCAAATCAATCGTGGCTGACCCTCCTAATCCTAAAATAATTTCATTTGCCCCAAGATTTATTGCTTCCTGAATGAGCAGGCCTGTTCCATAAGTTGAGGCAATTTTTGGCTCCAATCTTATTCCATTTAAAGACCCGAGTCCAGAAGCTGTCGAAACATCGATATATGCTGTTTTATTAGAATCATCGAAGCCAAAAAAACTTGAGATTGGTTGTCCATAAGCATTTAAAGACCAAGACTCTATACTGCTTATTTTTAAAGCTTTGGTTAAAAGCGAACAAGTTCCATCCCCACCATCTGCTACCGGTGAAATTATTCTATTAAAGTCTTTAAAATTTGAAGCAATAAACTCTTCGATTATTTCACTTGCTTTTTGAGCATCTAATGTACCCTTGAATGCATTAGGTGAAATAAGAATGTTCATTTTAATTAGTCTTCATTCTTTGAAAATAATCCTTTGCAGCAACCCGCACTTTTGGAGCCAAGTAAAAGGTAGATATCATCGTAGGAATGGCCATCACTGCGTACATGCCATCCACTAAGCTTACAACCACTTCTAAAGAGACCACTGCCCCAGCCACAATAGTGATTAGATAAAAGTAATTGTAATAATCAGCCTTATCTGCTCCAAAAAGATAGTTCGAGCATTTATGTCCGTAATAGGAATAAGTGAACATGGTGGAGAGTGCGAAAATCAACACCGCAATCATCAATAAATATCTTCCAATTACTGGTAGGGCTAGATCAAAAGCAGCCAAAGTTAATCGAACGCCATCCGATTCTGTAGTTTGCCAAACACCAGTTAAGAGTATTACCAAGGCAGTCAGAGTACAAACTACAACAGTGTCAATAAATGGGCCCAACATTGCAATTAAACCTTCTCTAATTGGTTCGGAGTTTTTAGAGGCTCCGTGAACCATTGGTGCAGTACCTATTCCTGCTTCATTTGAGAAAGCAGCTCTCCTAGCTCCAATTATTATAACTGTACCTACCACGCCGCCTGCTGCAGCCTTCCCTGAAAAAGCATCTGAAACAATCAGTTTTAGCATATCAGGCACATCTCCAATGTATTTGAACACGATAATCATTACCGTAACGAAATACATTCCAACCATAAAAGGAACCAATTTAGAGGCTACACTTGCAATTCGACTGATTCCGCCCAAAATAACAACCGCAACAACAACCATCATACTAATTCCAATAATCCACTTGGTAGATTCTCCATTATCAAGCCCTGAAGGTTCCAAGAGAACGGTTCTTATCACTGCAGTTAATTGGTTGGCTTGGAAAATTGCAAGTAGTCCCATCACTCCAGCAATACAAAATAGATAGGCAAGAAATTTCCATTTTTTGCCCATTCCCTCTTCTATTACATACATTGGACCTCCCTGGACAACTCCATTTGTGTCTTTGCCGCGAAACATGATTGCGAGACTACAAGTGTAGAATTTGGTAGCCATTCCAACAAAAGCTGAAACCCACATCCAAAAAATGGCCCCAGGGCCTCCCATATTAATTGCAATAGCTACTCCACTAATATTTCCTAATCCTACTGTTGCTGCAATTGCAGAAGACAGAGCTTGAAAAGAGGTGATTTGTCCTGGGAGGTTACTATCATCATACTTACCTCTTAATAAACTGACAGCGTGTCCAATTTTGGTAAAAGGAATGAAACGTGAATGAAAAAGCAAGATACTACCCCCACCCATTAATAATATCAACATTGGAGTTCCCCAAATCCAATTAGCAAATGCTATAATAATGTCTCCCATTAAGTTGTACTGGTTATTTTGCGATTAGTAAAATGATTTATTCTAAAGAGGCGATAAGATACCATATTCGACTCATTTTTCATCAAAATCAAAAATGAATCCCCTATTCAAAAAAAAGCCTGGATATATCCAGGCTGAATTTTAAAGACTTACCAAGTGACTTTTGGGGACTTATAATAATTGATTTGGTTAATATCCCAACGTTTACCTTGAATCGCTATTCTTTTTTGAAAACTCTCCCATGAGCGTCGTGATGCAGGAGCCCAAGCAACCTCTCCTAAAGCCACAAGTCTCGGGAATGCCATGTATTCAATATCTGATCTGTTGGTTATTGTCTCTGTCCAAAGTGGAGCTTCTACGCCGAGGATATCGAATTTGTTGATCCCATCGGCATAAGTAGCAGGGTCCCAATTATAAGAATCATCTAATTCAATATAGGCGGCCCAATGCAGTCCTAGCCTTGTAGTAGAATCATATTGCATGTCAAGGTATGCTCTTTTTGCAGGTGACATTAATAGCTTATTTCCTTGTTCTTTTGTCAATCTAGCATTTCCCTCATTATCCCAAAATTGGGCTACAGTACCCGGTCTTAACTTGCCAGTGGCAATTTCATCCCAGCCTAAACTTAACTTTCCATATTGTAAGACTAAATCTTGCACACGTTCTACAAAATAGATGTAATCTGGCTTCTCCGTAACGTGAGACTCATCTCCCCCTATATGGATATATGGGCCTGGAGTGATTTCCACTAGCTCACGAATTACATCCTCGACAAACTGGTAAGTTTTTTCTTTATTCGTTGCCAAGGTGCTAAAGCCTACTTCAATACCAGTATATAATTCAGCTGGAACAGGGTTTTTGTCTAGGATGTCAAAGTCAATTTTACCTTCCACGACAGTAGAATTATCTCCATCTGGTAAGTTTACACCAGGATTTAGCTCACCATATGCAGCCAAAGCGGCATTAGTATGCCCAGGCATATCTATTTCTGGAACTACAGTAATGAACTGACTTGCGGCATAAGCTACGATTTCTTTATATTCTTCCTGTGTGTAGAATCCCCCTTTGCCACCTCCTACTTCGGTGCTAGCTCCAATTGTAGTTAGCTGCGGCCAGGATTTAATTTCAATCCTCCAACCTTGATCATCAGTCAAATGCAAGTGTAAATAGTTGAATTTGAATTTGGCCATTTGATCAATGTAATGCTTCACATCTGCTACACTGATAAAATGACGGGCAACGTCAAGCATTGCGCCACGATATGGAAATTCTGGTTGATCCGATATTTTTCCATTCGGTAAAATCCAATCCATTTCCACTAAACTATTGTTCTCTATTTCTATTGGAAACAATTGCAATAAAGTCTGCGAACCATAAAATAATCCCGCATGGCTTGTCGAAGATATTTTAATCCCTGAGTCGGTAATTACCAAATCATAGGCTTCAGATTCTTCACCTGAAGTTAATTCTAAAACTATAGCTCCTTCATTACTTCCAACTGGGACGATAAATCCTGTAGCTGGTCGTATGTTACTTGCAAGGTATTCAGCGATTTCGTTTACAATTTGATCCGTTCCAGTTGTTTGAATAGCTAGATTTGACTCTAGTTTAAATCCTCCTGCTTCAGATTCAATTTTCAAAGGGATGGGAAGTAATCCGGCATCATCCATACTTTGTTTTGGTCGGTTTGGGTTGCAAGAAGTTGCTAATACTATCAAAAGGCTAAAAGCCCAATAAAGATTTTTCATGTTAATTTCGGGTTTGGACAAACTTAGATTAAATTTTTATAAAACTTTTTATTCCTATCAAAATTTTTCGAGCAATCTACTTCTTTGAAGATCCTGCCTATTTATGCATACAATTTGCCTTTCACGTAGTTTTTTGAGACAATTTTAATCTAGAATTGCTTTGCCAAAATGGATTTTAATATCTTATGAAGTGATTATAAATCGTATCCGATTTTTGTTTGAAAAAAGAAAACTTGAATAGATCAAAACCTATGAAATCAAAGAAAACAATTCAAAATAGTTCTAGAAGAGCATTTATTAAAGGTTCTGCATTGGCTGCAGCTGGGTTTTACATTGTGCCTAGGAATGTCCTTGGAGGACCTGGATTCATTGCACCTAGCGATAAGCTTCGTGTAGCCAGTATTGGAGTTGGGGGAATGGGCTCTGGGGATGTGAGTGGCGTCTTTAATAGTGGCAAAGCAGACATAGTTGCCCTTTGTGATGTGGACGATACTCGTGCCAAACGTTCTGTAGAGTTGCA
>JAHEBE010000144.1 GCA_024642365.1 Algoriphagus sp. | reverse complement strand
ATGGATTATTGCTTTGGCTTGAATCCGTAGCTGTAACCGTTTGCCTGAATGATAAAAATGGAGGGACACATTTTCATTTGATTGGATCTCCTTGACTTTTGCCGATCTGAAATCCGTGAAAACAAAGCAATTCAAATTCTCATCCACTTTGCGGAGCACCACAGTTCGAATCTCCGGAAACTCTACCCCGAAAGATCCAAGGTTTAAGTATCGAAATGGATGCTTTGAATCCAAGGCACCTCGGCGCAATTCCGCCTCGATTATTTTCCAAATTTCAACTTTAGATTGATCGGCTTTTATCATCATACTTATAGTAACCAAAAATGGACAGCTAGGTTCTTGGTTTCAAAAATTAAAACCCTTGAAGTCACTGAGACTCCAAGGGTTTTTGCTTTAGGATCTATCAGAAATTAAACTTCCACCTCTGCATCTACATTTTTAAAATATACTTGCTTATCTGCATCTAAATCCACCAAAACAGCCGAGTCATTTTTTATGTATCCAGACAGAATTTGTTTGGAAAGTTCATTCAATACCAATCGCTGCATCGTTCGCTTTAGCGGTCTAGCTCCATAATTCGGATCAAACCCAACTTCTCCTAAATAATCCAGGACTTCTTTCGTGGCATCTATTTCAATATTCGCTTCGGAAAGTCGCTTCTGAATTTCCTTCCATTGGATATCTACAATCTTTCGGATAATTCCCTTATTCAATGGCTCGAACATAATGGTTTCATCGATTCGGTTGAGGAATTCAGGGCGAACAGATTTTTTCAATAAATCGAACACTTCTGCTTTGGTCTTCTCCAAAATGGCCTCCTTATTCCAATCCTCCATTTCTGCAAATCGCTCTTGGATCAAGTGCGAACCAATATTGGTGGTCAGAATAATGATGGTGTTTTTAAAATTGGCTATTCGACCCTTGTTATCCGTCAATCGTCCATCATCCAATACCTGCAAAAGGATGTTGAATACGTCTGGGTGTGCTTTTTCAATTTCATCCAAAAGGATGACAGAATAAGGCTTTCTTCGCACCGCTTCGGTCAACTGACCGCCTTCATCATAGCCCACATATCCCGGAGGCGCTCCAACCAATCGGCTGACCGCGTGGCGCTCCTGATATTCAGACATATCAATTCGGACCATGGCATTTTCGTCATTGAAGAGATATTCTGCCAATGCTTTCGCTAGCTCTGTCTTTCCCACCCCAGTAGTTCCCATGAAGATAAAACTTCCAATTGGTCGCTTGGGATCCTGTAATCCTGCCCGACTTCTTCTCACAGCATCCGATAATGCGGTAATTGCTTCGGTTTGTCCTGCCACTCGCTTGCCCAATTCATCTTCCAAATGAAGGAGTTTCTCTCGCTCGGATTGGATCATTTTATTCATCGGAATTCCAGTCCATTTAGAAACAACAGCAGCAATATCCTCCTGGTCCACTTCTTCTTTGAGCAAAGGAGAACCCGACTGCATTTCAGCCAATTGTTTTTTGAATGACTCTAGCTTGGTCTCAGCTTCGCCGATTTTTCCGTATCGGATCTCTGCTACTCTACCAAAATCTCCTGACCGCTCCGCTTGTTCGGCTTCCAGCTTAAGCTTTTCAATGGCTTCTTTTTCACGCTGAATCCCCATGATCACGGCTTTCTCTCCCTCCCACTTTGCTTTTACGCTATCTCGCTTTTCGGCAAGTTCTGCCAATTCCTTACTTAGAACTGTTTCTTTGTCTTTGTTTTTTTCTCTTCGAATGGCTTCTCGCTCGATTTCCAATTGCATGATTCGACGGTTCAATTCATCCAGTTCCTGAGGAAGTGAATCGATCTCCATTCGCAATTTAGCCGCAGCCTCATCCATCAAATCAATGGCTTTGTCTGGCAAGAATCGATCAGAAATGTACCGTTGGGAAAGCTCAACTGCTGCAATGACCGCATCATCTTTGATCCGAACACCGTGATGGAGTTCGTATTTGTCTTTGATTCCTCTCAGGATAGAGATCGCATCCGCGGCATCTGGTTCATCGACAATAACCGACTGAAATCGACGCTCTAGTGCTTTATCTTTTTCGATATATTTTTGATATTCCTTGAGCGTAGTTGCTCCAATTGCATGCAATTCACCTCGAGCCAAAGCTGGCTTAAGCAGATTTGCTGCATCCATAGCTCCCTCACCACCACCTCCGGCACCGATCAGAGTATGGATCTCATCTATAAACAAGATGATTTCTCCCTCGGCATCGGTCACTTCTTTAATCACCGCTTTTAATCGCTCTTCGAATTCTCCTTTGTATTTCGCTCCTGCTACCAACAGCCCCATATCCAAAGAAATTAAGGTTTTGGATTTTAGGTTTTCAGGTACGTCACCAGACACAATCCTTTGGGCGAGTCCTTCGACAATGGCAGTTTTCCCCACTCCCGGTTCTCCCAAAAGAATGGGGTTGTTTTTAGTACGTCTTGCTAAGATTTGTAATACTCTTCGAATCTCCTCATCTCGACCAATTACGGGATCAATCTTTCCCTTTTTAGCCATTTCGTTGAGATTTTTGGAGTATTTCTCCAAAGCTTGGTATTTACTTTCTGCGTTTTGATCAGTCACTTTGTTTCCTTTTCTAAGTTCTTTGATTGCTTCTATCAGGTTCTTTTCCGTCAGCCCTTGATCTTTCAACAGCTGAGCAGTAGCATCGGATCCGGCAAGAATCGCCAGCATCAGATGCTCGATGGCCACAAACTCATCCCCAAAAGTCTTCAGGTAATCTTTCGCTTTTGTCAGCACTTGATTTGCCTGATTCGATAAGTAGGGCTGCTGCCCTCCAGAAACTTTGGGGAGTTTGGAAAGCTGGTCTGTAAGTTTTTGGGAAATAAGTTGTGAATTGGTCCCCAGTTTTTTGAACAAAAAACCGGTGACATTTTCGTCTTCCGAAAGGATTCCCTGTAGCAAATGGGCAGGTTCGATGTTGGGTTGCCCCGCTGCCGATGCCAGCTCCAGTGCTTTTTGAATCGCCTCCTGGGATTTGATTGTAAATTGGTTAAAGTTCATTGGTATATGTTGTATTGTTTCAAAGTTTGAAGGCAGGAAATGTCTAGGTGATTCTTTCCACTGCTGCCTGTATTTTCCTTTGCATCAAATGAACTTCCAAACACATTTTTCAGCCAGAATGGCTTGAAAATCAAACAGAAATTAGAAAAATCGGAATTTTTGACAGAAAAATCAGAGATTTAAATTTCTTAAAAGAGTACTAACTCTATTTTTCAAAACACCCAATTTCAGGAAAAGGGCAAAAAAAATCCCGGATTAAAACCGGGATTAATTTTATTTTTTCAAATAATCACCGACAGGCGGTGCTTTTTGATTGACTACTGAGTTTTTATTAAGAGTTCCTGGAAAAAATAATCGGACTTGATATTTTTCTTGTGTTAAAAACATTTTTGTCATTCCCCCATGAACTTCATAAAGTGTAGTCAAATCCTGGTCTGCCAACCATTCTTGGTCAATACTTTTGAACATAGCGGCAAGGTTTCCATAAGTGCCATCATCTTTCTTGATGTAAACTGGAAGGGTAACTTTTCCTTCAAATACACCTACTTTTCCCATATAGCATTCGCTTGCTCCCTGATTAATTACAGATATCACGACCTCATGTTCTCCATCGTTGATGTCATTTGCACCACGATTGTGAAAAGTGATGTAATAATCCGAATAGCATCCCTCCACTCCTCTGGAAAAAATACTTTCTGATGGGGATTGGCCAAAACTGACATTTGAAAGTGCCAGACAAACAAAAAGGGCTAAATAAACTCGCATAATAAATTCTGATTTTAAGGTTTTGTGTGGTTTAAAAATAGACTTTTTCTACCTCAATTTTAAATTTGGGATTATTTTTCCACCGATTTGGCAGTTTCTTTTTCTTCTTTGGATTCGGTCACTCCTCGGTCAATTTGTAATTTTGGATGCTCCTTTAGCAAGGAATCAACAGCATCCTCAGAAACTTTTGTGTTCCAAACGTAAATCCTTTTCAAGTTTTTCAGACTTACCAGATTCTTTATTCCACTATCAGTGATTAGGGTCGAATGAATCAAAATCGCCTCTAAGTTATCAAGACCCTGAAGTTTCACAATACCAGAATCTGAAAGTGAATTACTATTTAGATTAAGTCTTGTAAGCATTTTGAATTCATTTAATTCGGCAATCCATTCATCTTTCATTCCGGAATTACTCAAATCAAGCCAGGTAAGCTGTTCTTTAACTTCAATCAAAGCGTTTAATTTTTCTGCCGACACACTATCCTTAGCTACCACCTCAATGAAATTATTCTCTTCTGAGAGCGTGCTAACTCTAAATCCCAACTGCCTTAATTTTTCAAGAGTAGCTTCATTTGCCGGCTCAACGGTTACTTTTTCATAAATAGCTTTTCGCTCGGTCTCCAGCTGGTAATCAGTCTGAAGGATTAGTTTCAACTCCTCTGGAATTCGTTCATCAGTTACTTTTAGATCGAAAGGCATCCCTTCCTGAATCCAAAATTTCAACAACATCGTTTCCGCATATGATAAAGGCGCTCCTTTTGGAGGCATAAATTTCCGGCTTGCAGGATCCATGCTGATTCGCTTAAAAAGCTCACTCCCCATAGCTGACCCAGCTTGAAGCACAGCCCCATTTTCCCCTCCTTCTAAGAGCCCCTCTCTGGTAGTGATAATCAAGCCTCCTTTTCGAGTCGCATCATCATGGCAACTGGCACATTTTTGAATCAGGACTTTTTCCAAGACATGTTCATAGAGCAAGGTCGAGTCTGGTTCTTCAGGAAAAACGAAAGGGATTTTGGTTTCAGAATTTTCTGACCCCATTAATTCTTGAATAAAATCAGGTGCATAGTCAAACAGATAATTCTCTCCATGGGTAAGATTTCCTCCTAAATGACCGGTAACAGAAATCAGGAGCACTAAAGTCAAGACTATCCAACTTGAGTTTTTTCGATTAAATCCACTTTCTTCCTCTTTAACATCTGTTTCCTTTAAATCTTTTTTCTTACCGATCAGCCCTTTCACCCAAAGCCAAGAACAAAAGGAAACCAACACAACAGTAATCCCCAGCCACTGATGCCAAAAAAGGGAATTAGCTGGATAGCCTCCTTCCTCTGAAAGCAATAAACCAAGAACTACAGCAGCGAAAGCACTAAGTGACCCGAGTAATAACATGATCGGCAAAGGTCTTAGCAAGGCAGGGTTTTTAGTGATTTTAGAAATCGCAAAAAGTACCGCAGTAAGGATAATAAAACCTATAGGCAGGTGTACAGCAAGTGAGTGAAATCGGCCTAAAAATAGCGAGGAGTCCGCTTGCAAAAGAATATGCATAGTTTAAAGATTGCGCTACTTAAAGTTAACATTTGTATCTTAATATCCTCGATCTCAATACATTCATTTCCCTCTTGAATCAACAAAAAATGAAAGTCAATCCCCAATTTAAATTATTTTTTATCCTGTTGATATTCTGCTCCTGTGAAAAGAAAACAGCTCAAGAAAATTCCAATAATGAATTTCTATGGGAGGATCGAACTGCTCACTATTTGCCAAAAACAGCCCAATGGACTAATCGAGTAGAGATTGCGGATATCAATGGGGACAATTTGGTAGATCTTATTTTTGCAAATGGAGGAGATTATTCTGAACCAGGTGAATTAGAGGCTAGTAGAATTTTCATCAATCAAGGACCAGAAAAATTATTTCTGGAAGTAACTGACTCTATTTTTGGCAGCTCAAAGTTTTACGCAAGAGTCATCAAAGTCCGTGACCTGAATGCCGATGGTTTTCCCGACATATTCGTCGGCACTACTTTTCAAACTCAAAGTGAGCTCTACCTCGGCAAAGGAAATGGGGAATTTGAAAGGGTGACCGAAACTCATCTTCCCGCGCAGCTTGCAAGTGTCGGAGATGTTGAATTTGGGGACGTTGATGACGATGGAGATTTGGATATTACCATGTCAGATTGGGGAGCTGGATCCAATATGACCAACAGTGGCGGGCTGACCAAACTTTGGCTCAATAATGGAAATGCAGTTTTCACTGATGTGACTTCCACACAAATGCCAGATTTATTAATTCAATTTTCATGGGATCTGGAGTTTTTTGATTTCGACAATGACTTTGACTTGGACATTGCTGTGTCCTGTAAAATGTGCGGTACAAGTCGGATTTTTGAAAACGATGGTTTAGGGAATTTTGTAAACAAACGCCTCGTCCCTGCTTATGCAAACAATTATGAGTTTGAACCGATGGATGTCAATAATGATGGATTCTTAGATTTAATAACTGTCAATGATGGGCAGATCCTTGATCAAAAATCCTGGTCCCGAATCGAACATGTTTTTCTGAATGACAGCGCAAAGGAATTCATAGATGCAACTCCAATACTTTGGCCATTAAGTGAAAATATTGGCGAGGATGACAATAACGTAGTTTTCTTGGATTTTGACTCCGATGGAGATCCAGACTTTTTGTTGAGTTCTCTTACAGGGGAGGACCGTCTATTAATAAATGATGGAACAGGGAAATTCAAGTTGAGACAAAGAATAATGTCCGGCAAACCGACGCCTCACACGCTTTCACTAATGCTGAGTGACATCAATGGTGATGGAAAAATTGACCTCGTAATGGGTCAAGGCGAAGGGGAAGATGTGATTGAGGAGCGAATTTTTATAGGGACTGGAATAGAAAAAGATACTGCAGCGCCTAAAATTCCTCATTTGGATATTCTCAAAAATGTAGATGGAACCATAACTGTCAAAGCAAGAATCCATGACAATAAAAGTCCAAATATGCCTCAAGATTGGAAGTCAGTTGAATTAGTTTCTAACGGAGAAACAGTTCCTTTAAAGTGGTATGGTGAAAATCTCTGGAAAGCCAGCTTGAAGAATCAGAACCTGACTTCCAAATGGGAGGTTTGCGCCACGGATGCAGCTGGAAATAAAACCTGTAATAGTCTGAAGTTGTAAGATTCTAGCTGAGAATTCCTTTGACGACATGACCTTCCACGTCTGTCAATCGGAATCTTCTTCCCTGGAATTTGTACGTCAACCGCTCGTGATCAAGTCCCATCAAATGGAGCAAAGTGGCATTCAAGTCATGGACATGAACAGGATTTTCTACCACGTGATATCCAAAATCATCTGTCCTGCCATAAGTCAATCCCTTTTTGACTCCCGCGCCGGCAAGTAGCATCGTGTAGGCATCTGGATGATGATCCCTCCCAAAATTATCTGCAGTCAATTGACCTTGAGAAAAACAAGTACGCCCAAATTCACCGCCCCATACCACCAAAGTGTCTTCTAAAAGCCCCCTTTGTTTTAAATCCATGATTAAAGCGGCACTTGCTTGATCGGTTTCCTTGGCTCTTTTCCCAATATTTTTTGGCAAATCACTGTGATGATCCCAGCCGCCATGATACACCTGAATAAACTTCACGCCTCGCTCGGCGAGCCTCCTTGCCAAAAGGCAATTACTCGCAAAAGTTCCTGGCT